>DOTU01000101.1:29630-38248 GCA_003520965.1 Candidatus Zixiibacteriota bacterium | reverse complement strand
CCTTGAAATATCTGACCATATAAGTGATATCGAGGCCAGTGAAGGAGCAGGAACCGTTGACATCGCCAGCAACATACCATACTCCGTGCGATGGGCAATTACATGAATATGGTGGTTCCGGACCCCCCTTGAAATACCTTACAGAGTAGGTCACATCAAGACCGGTAAACGTAAAGCTATTGTTGGCATCGCCAACCGTATAATTACAGCTGCTCAATAGAATAATATCTAGTACTGTGGTATCCCCAGGTGTAACCGCAACAGGTGTTACTATGATATCACCATAATAAGCACCAGAATACTGTATTGAATATGTACCATGATTCAAGCCGGACAATGCATATCTTCCATTCGGGTCGGTGGTATCAAAAATAGCAGTCCCCAATGCCCTGACTAGAACATCTTCTATGGCAAAATCGTTCACATTCCTTACGGTTCCGGTTACTACCCCAGGATAAGCAGTAAGAACAATGTTTATGATATTTGTATCTCCGGGAATGAATGTAACGTCGCTAATTACACTATCGTGATAACCCTGGTGCGAAAGGAAAAGGCTATAAGTCCCAATCGAAAGCTCAGTAAAAGAATACTTTCCCAAACTATCGGTTGTATCGCTTTGAGCGGTTTCCACTATTTCTAAGTATGTATTTGGAATTGCCACAAGGCTATCATCGGTAACAACTCCGATGAGATACCCTGGCAGAAAGGACAATATCACATTTTGGAAGGTCGAATCTCCAGGGGTGACGATAATATTTGAAATGACTTCTGTTTGATATGTCGGTTTTACGAATTCAAGTTGATAAGAACCAGCCACCAAATCATTAAAACCATACCTTCCTAAAGCGTCAGTATATGTAGTAATTCCATCGCTTGAGATAGTAACCAGCACGCTATCAATACCTATTGAGTCTGTTTTCATTACGCGGCCACTAATCGTCCCCGGACGCTCATATAAAATCATTATGATTATTACTGTATCTCCGGGAGTTACCTGTACTCCGCTTATCGTAGTATCAAAATAATCAGCATGTGAAAAGGTTATACTATAATTACCGGCCAAAAGACCACTGAGATCATAAAACCCCTCAGCATCGGTAGTATCTACTTTGGAAGTTCCTATCAGCGCAACATGAACCCCTTCAATACCGACAGAATCAGCCGTTATTACTCTTCCCACATTGGTTCCGGGCAAATATCGCAATGCCATATTCACTATCGTGGTATCGCCGGGAGTGACCGAAAGAGCTGATAGCGTGGTATCATAAAAATCTGGTTGGGTGAATGTCAGGTTATATGTACCCGAATGAACCGCTGCAAAAGCAAAACGCCCATCAATACCGCTAGTATCTTCTAAAGCAGTTCCTGAAAGTGCTATTCGAACTCCAACGATAGGCGTTGAATCGGCTTCTGCTACAACCCCGATGATTACTCCTAGCAGTTCTTCCAAGGTAACATCAAGAATTGTCGTATCGGACTGGGTAATGGTAACAGCGGCAATTGTAGTATCTCGATAATCCGGACGCGAAAACGATACAGCATAAATCGCCGGAGGAAGACTATCGATAATATACACCCCAGCGCTGTCAGAATATGCCGCTTTGTTAAGACTGTCTATGGTTATCTGTGCTCCCATCACCGGTAAAGCTGAATCGCTCCGAATCGTGCCCGAGAGCACTCCCAATATCGACCGGCTTAAAAAGATATGTAAACTGTCATATTGTTGATCGGCCACGGCCAGGTCAATTTTGTCATCGCCATTAAAATCGGCCGAAACCACACAACATGGTTTTCCGGTAATTAGATATGTGGTATCGGCAGAAAAGCCCCCCGAGCCGTTATTAAGCATCACGCCGGCAAATGATGAGGTCTGATTTGCCACTGCTGCATCCAAATCGCCATCACCATCAATATCGGACAATGCAACGCCATACGGATAGCCGCTACCAACATTGTAGGTCTGGGGCGAGTTGAAAGTGCTATCTCCATTATTTTCCAAAACAGAAATATAATTTGTTGATGAGTTGGCTATTAAGAGGTCGTTATCACCATCATTGTCAATATCCCCAGCGCAGACAGTCTGGGGACTATGCTCAGAATTAAATCCTGCGGAATGAGTAAATGAGCCGCTTCCGTTATTCCAGGAAACCCAAATCTTATTTTTATCAAAACAAGCGGAAGCGATATCTAAACCATTGCCATTATCAAGGTCAATTGCTGCCATTGAATACCTGGCTCCATCGGTTGTCTGATGATAACTTGCTGTAAATGAGAAATTCTCTTGGTTAAACAATACTGCCACCCTTTTCTCGGCTCCACCCGATACAAGCGCTGTAGCCAGATCCATATCACCATCTCTATCAAAATCCCCGCTGGTAATAGCAAAAATTGATTTTTCTAGAGTGATTGAAGTCGCAGACACAAATACTCCGTTGCCGTTATTTGATAAAATCGTGATTTTCTTGGTATGCTCGCAAACGACCGCAATATCCATATCCCCATCGCCATCAAGGTCAACGGCACAGACGGAACGGGGGCCGTGTTCCACAGCGTAAGATGAATCGAACGAAAATATTCCAGAACCATCATTAAAAAATATGGAAACATTATTGGTCTGGTGGTTGGATGCTATCAGATCAATATCTCCGTCATTATCCAGGTCGGCCGCATATATTGAGTAAAGGGAATCCCCGGCGTGATATGATAAACTTCGGCTCAGAGGCTCAGCATTCGGCTCAGTTATCACTGTAAAGGACCACTGATATGGGTTTCTCATGGCAAGATGATATATTGATGATATCCCCGGTGTCAGGGTGACTGTGACTACCTCCCCGGGCTTGAAGTCATCATCCGGATTAAGGGTAGCAGTCATCCCGGTATCACTCAAAGAAAACATCCCACGATGAAGACCCGTCATACTGGCGTTAACCACGAAGGTTGAATCGGTAAGCGAGGCGAGGTTAATAGGAAAATCGAAAGTGACGGAGATATTTGAGTTTGTTAACGCATTGAGTATGTTGCGCGATGGCGCAGTGCTGACGATACTTGGCTGGCCGGTAGAATCAAAATAGAGGCAGCCATAAGTTTGGGTTGGAACCACGGAGGATAATCCATCCTGCATCATCCAATATAGACCCCCGTTGGCATTATTATGTCCCTGCTGGAACGGGCAGATGGTCTGCCCGCCGTATGCTTGGTTGGAGGTAACTACCATCCGATACATACAAATCAGAACCGTGTCGCCGCCCGTATAGAAAAAGTTCTCGGGGTCGCGTGGGTCAGTGAGCCAGGCAAGCCCTAACATCGATTGGCTGGTTTTCCCCGCGCTGGGGGAATTGGGGTCAGGAATCAGAAACGATCTGTCATCCCAGCGCCCAACAAGTGTATCGGGAAAATACCCGCCCAAGCGTGAAACGATATAAGCATCGTTCGAAGCCAAAGGAATATGCATTATGGTAACCGAATCAATCAAATCCTCGGAATCCGGGGAAGTGGCTCCCCAGACAGGCACATTGATTGTATCCCCCGGCCTGACACTCATCGCCGAACCGTCCCTGTTGCCAAAGATGGTATGGAAATCGTTCGGATCAGGAATGTTACAAATAGATGGACAGATATAGACCTTGCCGGGAATAACGACGGGATTCCATTCATTGAGGCCAACACTATCAGACATGGTGATTAAGCCAACCCTGGGATGGAATCCCTGGATCACGAGCGTCGTATCTCCGATTGTCGATGAATCGCCGGTGACAACGGCTCGAATTTCTGCAACTTGCTTATAAATGCCAAGCGTATTCAAAAGGGAATCCCTATGTTCTACGGCCCAACATGATAAAGTCTGAGTAGTAAAGCCAGCAATGGGTTGGCTTGATTCGGGATTTAGAAATAACGCGGCACCAAATCGAGTTAGCGGAGAGTTAATGATTCCCCCTAACCTGGAGGAAAAATATACATCAGATGTCCCAATTGGTAATATCATCGCCGCCACGCTTTGATCATTTTTAAGCCATATAGGGATAAAAAGAGTATCACCGGGATGGGCAGCTATCAGAGAGCCGTCAAGATTTCCGATTATCACGGTATCAGGAATACCCGGATCGAAAAACACGCCGGTTGTATCCCATGGAGGATTATTATTTACCGGGCAAATATAACCATTGGGACGCATATATGGACAATATTGCAGTAATGGCCCCCCATATAAATAAGTCCTAAGGAATATGATATCCGAAATTGTAAATAAGCAATTGCCATTTACGTCACCCGCAAGATATAATGAATCTCCCGTTGAATCATTATAAACGTAGAAAGGTGGTACATTACCGCCATTAAAATAGCTTATTCCATATGTAATATCGATCCCATTATGAATTTGATTATTATTAATATCTCCTGGACAATATGCCCAATCCGGGGGTCGTCCAAGGGATTCGAAATTCAAGGTACCTATGAAAACTATGATTGCAATTGATTCCCATAACCTTTTCATCTCATTCTCCCTATCAGCCAAATCAAATCACTAAACGATCTGTCAACTCGCCTCAAATGGCTATGTACTTTTTTGATATCCCAACCGTGCGGCCAAAACATAAGCTGCAAGGATATTTTAAGGCATATCTATATTATGGTCAACAACAAATATAGCCAAAATCCCGAGAATACTCCAATTCACCTAATTTGGTTAATCATTATAGAGTCCAATTTCCCCCAAATTACCATTTGACAAAATGTTGGGGATATGATAAAATCGTCAAAAATATCTTAGCTACCCTTAATTAGGAGAGTGACGATGGAAGCATTAGGAATGATAGAAACAAAAGGTCTTATCGCGTTAATCGAGGCATCCGATGCCATGGTCAAGGCCGCCAAAGTAACACTCGTAGGTTACGAGAAGATTGGCGGCGGGTTTGTAACGGCTCTGGTGCGTGGCGATGTCGCCGCATGTAAAGCCGCTACGGAAGCCGGCGCTGCCGCCGCCCAAAAGGTGGGTGAACTGGTAAGCGTCCATGTTATCCCCAGGCCACATCCAAATATTCACGATATATTCCCTACCGGCGGAAGAGAAGCAAAAGAGTAAGAAAAATTTAGAAGTAGGCATCTTCTCCATTGGGGAAAAGCAGGCTTTCCTCATGCATTAGAGTACGTCGGGAAAGATGACGTCCCTTGACTGGATAGGACCAATTAGTTGAGTTGATATCAATAGGATAATGGAGCGTTTTTGGAAAACACGCCGGAAAATATCGATCGCCTTGTAAACGAGATCATGCGTGAAATGGGGTACGATAAACCCGATACGCCTGAGCCTGTGATAAAGCTTAGCGGTTACTCATGTTTGTATGAGACGATCGATGAGGCTACGGAAACTGCCCGTAAAGCGCAAAAACAACTGCTTGAACTCGGACTTGAGGGACGGAAAGTCGTTATTGAGGCAATGCGTTCGGCAGCGTTGCGCTATTCTGAGGGGCTTGGCCAGATGGCTGTCAAGGAAACCGGCTTAGGCCGGATGCCTGATAAAAAACTCAAGATCGACCTGGCGGCACGTAAGACTCCCGGACCCGAGGATATCACAACCGAAGCCTGGAGCGGCGATCATGGCCTGACAATTACTGAGGCTGCTCCCTATGGAGTTGTAGGGGCAATCACGCCCTCGACAAACCCGGCAGCAACGGCGGTCAATAATGCGATCAGCATAATCTCTGCCGGAAATGCGATACTAATCAATGCACATCCGAGCGCCAAGGGAGTCACTAACAGAGTAGCTGAGATACTGAACGACGCCATCATATCAGCAGGAGGCCCGGCAAGTCTCATTACCGCAATTAAAGACCCATCAAAAGACAGCGCCACGCACCTTATGCAGAATCGCGATATTGACTTGCTCCTGGTCACTGGCGGCGGCGAGGTGGTGCAGATGGCGATGACCTCTGGAGCTAAGGCTATCTGCGCCGGCCCGGGTAACCCGGCGGTGGTTGTTGACGAAACTGCGGATATCAAAAAGGCCGCGGATAATATTATTTACGGGGCAAGTTTCGATAACAATATCCTCTGTACCTCGGAGAAAGAAACATTTGCCGTAGATAAAATCTACAACCTCCTAAAGCGCGAAATGTCGCAGGCAGGCGGTTATGAGCTCAAAGGCGATGAACTTCGAAAGGTTATTTCGTTGGTGGTTATCGATGACCCATCAAAAAAGGGATTGAGATTTCCGAAGGTATGCAGAGATTTCGTTGGCAAGGACGCGGTCAGTATTGCCCATGCTGCCGGTGTAAGGGTTCCGCAGGGAACCAGACTCCTCTTCTTCGAAGCTGAGTGGGATGATCCGATGGTTATGGCCGAGCAGCTAATGCCGGTACATCCGCTGGTACGTTGCCGAGATATCGAGGAAGCAATAGAGTTGGCCATAACTGCGGAGCATAAATTTGAACATACATTTACAATGCACTCCACAAATATCGCCAACCTCTCTAAAATGGCCCAACTCTGTAATGGCAATATTTTCGTAAAAAATGGACCATCGATGGCAGGGCTGGGAATGAACGCTGAGGGATTCTGCACTTTTTCCATTGCCGGCACCACTGGCGAAGGAATGACTCGCGCCCGCACTTTTACCAGGCCACGACGCTGCACTTTGGTTGACTACTTTAGAATCGTTTGATTACACCGATAACTATTGAAAAGATATCGGTTTAAGAATTAGGGGTTAGATTTTTGAAAGTTAAACGCAGCAGTTAATCGCTTGATATTAACGCAGTTAGCTTTTAATCTTAATTAAGATGAAACGTTCAATAGATAAGGAGGTATAAGTAATAGAGATGCTGGTCCGGCAAACGATAGTACCTGTAATGACAAATAGATTAATCATCGGTGATACGCCATTATTACCGCTGCGGAATGCTTCACAAAGCTTGCCCTGTACTCTTTATGCAAAAGCTGAGATGTATAATCCCAGCGGTTCAATTAAGGATAGACTCGCAAACTCGTTAATAGATGCCGCGGAGCGCGATGGCCGTCTCTCGCCTCACGGAGTTGTGATTGAGGTAACATCAGGAAATACAGGAATAGCGGTAGCCTGGGTCTGCGCCTGTAGAGGATATAAATCGATAATTGTGATGAGCGATAAAAATTCCCGGGAAAAACAGGACATGATGAAGGCATTCGGAGCCGAATTAATTCTGACTCCACATACAGCCAAACCCGATGACCCGTCGTCGAACTACAAAACGGCCGAACGACTGGCCACACAAATTCCCCGTTCGTTCTATCTCGATCAATATAACAATCCCGCTAATATAGATTGCCATTATTGTACCACGGGTCCTGAGATCTGGGAGCAGACCGAAGGGCAGATTGATTGCTTCATTGCTGGAGCAGGAACCGGCGGTACTATATCCGGCGTAGGACGATTTTTAAAAGAAAGAAATCCGGCAATTGAAATTGTGGCGGTCGACTCCGAAGGCTCAATATTCACGTCATATTTTGAAACCGGGAAATTGGGGGTTGCCGAGCATTATGAAATCGAGGGGATCGGAAGCGACAAGCTTGTCGGCGCCATGGATTTTAATGTAGTCGACAGATTTTTGCCGATAAGTGATAAAGAGGCTTTCCTGACCGCGCGGGAAATGGCTCGCACCGAAGGAATCTTTTGCGGTGGATCGTCGGGAGCGGTTCTGGCGGCAACCAGAAAGGTTGTTCGGGAAAGACAGGATATTAAATGCCCTGTGATGATTTTGGCCGATTCAGGTAATCGCTATCTTTCGAAAATATATAACGATTCCTGGATGAAAGAGATGGGCTATTTAGATTGAGATTTAATACTACATACTTCCTTTATTTAAGAGGAGCCATTAAGATGTATAAAACACTTGGTTTTATCATGATCATACTGAGCATCTCGACAGCCTGCCTGGCAGATAATACGCCTGCCCCGGATACAAGCAGGCAAAGCGATGCGGCGGTAATCAAGGTTAATCCGGCCTCGAAAGCACGAATCCAATTTGAAGCAGACACATGGGAATTCGGCTCGATCCCCAGAGGCGCTGTTGTGGTTCACGCGTTCAAGGTTAGAAACGTAGGAACAGACACCCTTATAATTACCAATGTCAAACCGACCTGTGGATGCACCACTGCGCCGCTCTCAGATAGTTCGATTGCACCGGGCGGAGAAGCATCCATATTGGCTAATTTCAACACCAAGAATTTTAACGGCCGAGTCAATAAACAAATCTATGTTGACTCAAGCGATCCGATAAAGCCATATCTTAAAATTTCATTTTCGGCCATTATCAATAATCCGCTGCAGACTATTGCCCCCGCTCCCGCTGAAGCCAACTTCGGTAATGTCGTCGTGGGCAAACCGGCGCAGATTAAAATCATTATAACAAACAACGATGCGAGTAAGGCAAATCTGTCTATTGTTGAGGAATCGGCGCCATCATTGGTTAAGGCTAAACTGGTAAAAACCAGCCTTCTTCCCAAAGGAACGACGGAGTTGGTGTTGGACCTGCAACCTCAGAG
Source organism: Candidatus Zixiibacteriota bacterium (assembly GCA_003520965.1). Lineage (GTDB taxonomy): Bacteria > Zixibacteria > MSB-5A5 > UBA10806 > UBA10806 > UBA10806. Next base: position 29,731 of record DOTU01000101.1, on the reverse strand, counting down.
TAAAGCCGGAGAATTATCAAATTCAATTACAATAGAGGCTGGCAATATTGCTAGTTCACGTTTCACTATTCCCTGGAAGGCGGTCATTGTACAATGAAGAC
>DOTU01000101.1:4068-29278 GCA_003520965.1 Candidatus Zixiibacteriota bacterium | reverse complement strand
AAACCGGATCAGATTCTGTTGGACTCGTTACAAGCAAAAGCCGGTCAAAGTATTAAAATGGGCCTGCAAGTTCTCGTTGATGACGAAACATCGTTCGACGGTAAGACGTGGTCGGGAGTCGGCAGTTTCTGTATCCCATTAAAGTACAACCCTTCGGTTATCAAATTAGATTCAGTCATATTTAGGAATATGGTCACCCAATGGGATGAGAAGTTTACTAATAAGGGTATCGATACCGGTTTCGTATCTTTGGCGGGAATATATACGTTAAAAGGCGCTGAAAAGCCGGCCATAATCAGCCCTGATAAACCATTGGAAATTGCCACGTTCTTTATGCAGATTAAAGCTGGAGCAAAGCCGGGGAAATATACTTTCGAGCTTACCAAAGACCCGCTACAGGGCGGCTTATATTTTGGCTCGATAGACGGTTATCATTCATGGAAACCGGCATTTACCTCCGGTAAAGTAATAGTCGTAAAATAACACCGCGTAACGGTATTTTAGTTGCGGTATTAATGTTAGTTCGCGGCGCCTGAGAAACTTTCCCTGATAATGGATAGCTTATCTGGCGCCGCTTTGATTTGGAATCAGTTGGTAGTTGAGTTTAATCAATTACTAATGAAAAAAATGCCTGGTTGTCGATTCAATTATCAATATTACCATAAATTATTATTGCGTATAGGGTTACAAAGCGCCAACGAATCCGTAAGGTACTTATAGCTACCACAATCGAATATCTGGACATACAAAAACAAAATCATTATGTTAAATACAAGTAATCGGCAAACCTTTTTTATGGAATTATTAGTTCTGTAAATAACATTGATTGTAATTATTTTGACAATATAGCAGGAATGAAAAAAATGAACGAAGGATTAAATACCGCAACGGTAGCGAAAATAGTCAAGCCGGGTTTCGACGCTATCACCGGTCTGTTATCAGCGGAGAATATTGAGAAGTTAATCTCCCAGGCTTTGAGCCGGGGGGGCGAATTTGCCGAGGTCTACGCCGAGTATTCGGTTGTAAATGGCCTTTCTCTTGAAGAGAATAAGATTCGGCAGGCACAATCTGGTATTACGCAGGGGATCGGCATAAGGGTTATTAATGGCGAGAAAACGGGGTACGCGTATTCGGAGCGTTTCGAAATGGCTGATCTTTTACACGCCGCAAAAACAGCCTCAATGATTGCCGATGGCGCCGGACGGGCGAATCACAAGCTCAATTTGCGTTCAGTTGACGTTCCTAATAACTCCCCGATAAAAATTTATCCGGATGAGATTGAAGTCAAGCAGCGCGCCGATCTCCTTTGGAGAGCCAATAAGGCGGCGTTCGACGAAGATAAACGAGTTTATCAAGTAGAGGGTTCATTGTGGGATGCCATGAAGGTGGTACTGATCGCCAACTCGGATGGCCTATTCGCCGCTGACCAGAGAATAATGCTCCGGTTTAATGTTATGACGCTTGTGGAAGATAACGGTAATAAGCAAATAGGACGTCACGGCGGCGGCGGGAGAATCGGGTTCGAATATTTCGATAGGATGACTCCGGAGCTATTCGCCAAAGAAGCGGTGCGGACTGCCACAGTTATGCTTCGCGCTCAGGAGGCCCCGGCAGGACCACAGACTGTTGTGTTAGGAAATGGCTGGGCTGGGGTGCTGCTGCATGAATCTGTCGGTCACGGTCTGGAAGCTGATTTTAATCGCAAGGAGACATCGCTTTTTGCCGGCAAAATCGGCCAAAGAGTGGCCTCAGAGTTGGTTAGCGTTGTTGATGATGGCACACTCCCCCATCTTCGCGGCTCGATAAATATCGATGATGAAGGCGAACCTGGAGCTCGAAAAATGCTGATCGAGAATGGAATTTTGAAAGGCTACATGGTAGATAAACTCAATGGCAAACTAATGGGCCTGGAATCTACGGGCTCGGGCAGACGGGAATCATACCGATATTTTCCTGTTCCCCGTATGACCAATACTTTTATGACTGCCGGTGAACACGATCCGGAAGAGATTATGAAATCTGTTAAAAAAGGCTTTTACGCTAAAACTTTCGGCGGCGGACAGGTTGACATATCCAATGGGCAGTTCGTATTTCAGGTAACCGAAGGTTATATGATAGAGGATGGCCAAATAACATATCCGGTTAAGGGGGCTAATCTGATTGGATCGGGACCGGAGATATTGCAGAGAGTAGTCATGGTCGGTAAAGATCTTGAATATGATACCGGAGTAGGGACATGTGGCAAAGACGGCCAGGGAGTACCGGTTGGAGTTGGTATGCCAACTTGTAAGATTTCCGAGATGACTGTCGGTGGTACCAGGGTATAGGGAGGTTAAATCAATGGTGAATCAATTAAATCAGGTTGAATTAGAAAAACTCGCCGGCGATATAATCGAAGCTGCCAAACGATCCGGCGCGGATGAGGCGGATGTCTATATCGAGATGGGACGGGAATCCGAGATTACGACCAGAATGGAAAAGATCGAGAACTTGAAAGAATCGATCTCCCAGGGGTTCGGTTTGCGCGTATTTAAAAATAAGAAACTTGGATTCAGCTACAGTTCGGATTTCTCGAAGGGCGCAATTAAATTGGCAGTGGAGCAGGCGATATCACTTGCGCAGGAGGTCTCAGCCGACGAGTATAATGGCCTTCCTGATCAGAAAAAGATAAAAAAGACGCTTGATCTGCAAATCTATGATCCTGAGGTTGATTTGATCCCCGGCCAGAAAAAGATTGATCTTTGCCTGGAAGCCGAGCGGACCATGTTCGATTATGACAAGCGGATCACAAATTCGGATGGAGTCGGATTTTATGACGGGCAGGGAACGGTGGTAATGGCCAACACGGCCGGAGAATGCAACGCCTTCGCGTCGACATTCTGTCATCTTACCGTTAATCCCGTAGCTTCAGAGAACGGCAAGCTTCAATCCAACGGCTGGCAATCGACGGCACGGTTTGTTAATGATCTACATTCACCACAGGATGTAGCCACAATCGCGGCCGAACGTACCGTTCGAATGCTCGGGGCCCGTACGCCATCAACGGCGGTAGTGCCAGTGGTTTTCGATAATGTCACCGGCGCGGCGCTTTTGGGAAATCTGGTCGGGGCGCTCGATGGGGATGCCATTTTCAAGGGCGGCTCATTTCTTCTAAATAAGCTTGGCCAGAGAGTGGCTACCGAAATTGTTACGATTGTTGATGATGGCTTGATGCCTAAGGGGTTGGCTTCATCACCATTTGACGGAGAAGGCATAGCGACAAATAGGAAAGAGGTCATTTCGAAGGGCGTTCTTCAAAGCTACCTTTACGATTCCTATACCGCTCGAAAAGCGAAGACAAAATCGACCGGTAATGCGCGACGAGAATATTCATCTTTGCCATCTATTGGTCCGCTCAATTTTTATTTGCAAGCGGGGAAATCGTCATTCAATGAAATTATAGGCTCCATAAAGAGCGGACTCTACCTGACAAATCTAATGGGGTTTGGCGCTAATGTTGTGACCGGAGATTTTTCATTGGGGGGCGCAGGGCTGTGGATCGAAAACGGGAAGCTTGCGTATCCGGTAGAGGGGATTACTGTCGCGGCTAACATGCTTGATTTGCTGATGAAGGTTGATATGATCGGAAGTGATCTGCTCTTTTTGGGATCGGTGGCTTCACCAACGTATAGAGTGGCGAGTATGACAGTGAGCGGCGCGTAAGAATACTAACTTAAGGAAAGCAAGTAACAAGTATCATTACTTTTCAGCCATAGCAGAACTGGCCTGTGTGGATTTCATTTGATGATCGCGCAAGATTGGCAGATTAATAATAAAGTGAGCGCCTTTACCGGGTCGGCTGTGAACTTCGATTCGTCCGCCGTGTAAAACTACAATCTTTTTTACTAATGCCAAACCAAGACCGGTGCCGTCGGGCTTTCCGCTAATAAAAGGATCGAATATTTTGCCGGCCAGTTCGGGATCGATTCCGACGCCATTGTCAATTACTGAAATAACGAGATTGCCTGCCTTATCTTTTTCATCAACCGTTACGCTCAGCCGTACCTCTCCCCCGTTTGGTAAGGCATCACAAGCATTGATAATTAGATTAAGCAGAACCTGCCGAAGAAGCATCTTATCACCCTGAATCGGCGGCAAACTGCCATCTATCTGTTTGGTCACCCTGATTTTCTTTAAATTGGGATGAGAGAAGTTTTCAAATATTGCACTGATAAGTTCTGCTATATCAAATATCTCGGGGTTAAGGTTCAATGGCCGGGCAAAGCTTAAGAACCGAGACATGAGAGACTCCGCTGCCAGTGATTCGCTTTTAATGGCATCAGCCAATTTAGCCGAGTTTTTATCATCGGTAACCCCCTTGCGCAGCAGATTTGCAAACCCCATGATAGCCGCAAAGGAGTTTCGGACCTCATGCGCCAGGCCGGCGGCCGTCTCGCCGAGGATAACCATCTTTTCAGTATATGATGAGATCTCCTGCAAACGGCGTATCTCGGTGAGATCTATAAGAAGGAGGGCTGCCCCCATGCCCTCCCCTCTTTCATCATTAATCAGGGATGATGAGCATCCCAACCATAGCTTCTTACCATCGGAGCAGCGAATCTCGAATTCCAGGCGCGAATGCACTTTTTTATGCAATAGAGCATCATCAAGGAGACCGACAAGCTTATGCTCAGAGCCAAAAACTTCACGGTAATGTCGGCCACGGCAGTCATGCTCAAGGTACTGAAGGATATTTCGAGCAGAGGGATTGAAACAGGTGACAATTCCCCTTGAATCGCAAATGACCACGCCCGAGGAAATTGAGCCAAGGATATATTCGTTATATCTCGCTAGAGAATCAGCCCGTTTTTCTGAGTTTTTGTACATCGTCTCGAGAACGGCTTTTTTATCCTCCAACTCGACGATGACATCCTTAAAAGTGCTGACGATATATTCAATTCCGGCCTGATTACCGGCTTTTCCCAAATCAAAATTATAATCGATTGCTTCGCGCTTAATACGCCGGTATGGAAGCAGAATAGCCCTTATGAAATAAGCGCCCATAATCAGGGCCGCAAACAGCCCTGCCAAACGAAAAAGGATATCCCAGCGGGCCAGGCGGCTTAACTCCTGCCCAACCAAATTCGGCGAGCCAACGGTCATATACCCAAACCGTCGGCCGTCCTTGAGCACCAGAGGCCGCGTAATATGCGTTTCTGACGGATCAGGCGAGCTTTCCAACGAAACGATGGTCCTGCCAAGCGTATCGATTAAAGTTATGTTTCTCACGCCTGCCTGAAGGGCGATGGTACCCAGACTGCCTTCTATTGGCTTTCCGAAATACTCAAGTTTTAAATTGTCTTTTTCCAGAAGGTTACAAGCGAAATCGGCAGCCAGATTAAGTTGCGATTGAAACTGAGCCGCTTGTTCTTTGCGGGCTTTTTCAAAGGAATAACCGGAGACAAAATTTATGGAAAGCAGAAATAGGATAAAAAAACCAAGCGAAATTATTATCTCAAGTTCGTAGGAATCGTATTTTTTCTTCACATACCATTTATCGGCATAAATAGTCTATTGTGAAGCATTTTAAGGACGGATTAAATTCAAGTATGCGCCGATAATGCTATCGCCAAAATATATGGCGATAAGAGCGGCAATAACCAGAAATGGCCCGAAAGGCACATAAGTGGGTTTTCCCTTTTTATTGGAGGAGATAATTAATGTCACTCCGACAACTGAACCAAGAAATGACGCCAGGAGTATGATTAAAAGTAGTTTCCAGCCTCCCAAAAAAGCCCCTAACATAGCCGCGAATTTAACATCCCCAAACCCCATTGCCTCTTTTTTGAAAGCGACTTTCCCGAGTTGCATAATCAGGAAAAATAGACCTCCGCCAACTACAGCGCCGATTAACGCCCCTTTCCAACCAACGAAACCGCCTGACACAAATGCCAGCGCCAGTCCCACGAGAATCCAGGGAAGATCCAGGGAATCGGGGATAATCCAGTGCTCCATATCAATAAAAAATATCGGCACGAACAGCAGGGATAGCAGAGCAGCCTCAATCCCCTTAATCGTAAAACCAAAATGATAAATTGCCACAACCGCCAAGACCCCGGTTAAGGCCTCCACCGCGGGGTAACGCCAGGAAATACTCGCCTTACAGTGCCGGCATTTACCTCTTAGTATGAGAAATGACAGGATAGGAATGTTATCATAGGATTTTATCAGGTTATCGCATTTGGGGCAATGCGAGGGGGGCCTTAAAAGAGACATGCCGTTTGGCAGGCGATAGATTACGACGTTAAAGAAGCTGCCGAAAGCCAGTCCAAATAACAAAACGAAAGTCAAGTAAAGAGGGTCATGCATACCTTAAATATACGCTCTTAATATCATTATGTAAACCGGAAAAAAACAGATGTGGGAGTGGCAATATCGTCTAATCTTGAGAGTCATCAATGGTATTAACAAGAGTACCGGTATTAGTTATCAACCAGGTATCAACCGTGGGATCGGTATCTAAATTGGCTGTCGCGGTGCACGTAAAAGTATTCTGCGTGGAAACCATACTATAAACATATCTTGCCGGTAACATTACATCCACATGAATTTGGGCGAAGGCAAATGGCGCTGCCGTGGAAGCCTGGACACCGTTAAGGCAGTAGGTATCATAAAGACCGAAATATGCCCCCTGCATTGTGTATATCTGCTTCAATAGTTGCTTGGCTTCCGATTGTTTGGATTTCGATGCGACCTTCATGAATCTGGGGACTGCCAGAGCGGCGAGGATGCCGATAATTACTACAACAATCATCAACTCAATCAGTGTAAAACCAGCCGAATTATTTTTCTTCTTCGTGTTCATGGCAGCCTCAATCCTGTTGTCAATCTAGCAAAAAAAAGGGGGGCGCTAACTCACCCCCCAAAGCCATTAAATCTTACGTTACCGAATCATCGATGGTGCAGGTTAACGTACCTGCCTGAGTGATGGTCCAGGTATCGGTGGTGGCGTCATCATCCAGGTTGGCTGTAGCTGTGCAAGTAAATGTATTGGCTGCAGAAACCATGGCGTAGCTGTAGCGTGCAGATGCTCCCACGTCAACGCCTATTCTGGCGAAGTTGGCGCTACCCGCAGCTGCTGTTATACCATTCAGGCAGTAAGAATTGAATTCCTGCCTGTAAGCGTGTTGCATAGTGTAAATCTGCTTTAGAAGTTGCTTGGCTTCAGACTGTTTGGCTTTGGTTGTTGAACGCATGAACCGAGGTATAGCCAGTGCCGCCAGGATGCCGATAATGACCACCACGATCATCAGTTCGATTAGCGTGAAGCCGGCTTTTCTATTTCCCCTTTGCATTATCGTCTCCTTTATGGTTGAACTATCATCATTTTGGAAATCAATAAGGGGGATGGAGAACCATCCCCCTGCTGTAGGTCCAGCTTACGATCAAGTTACCGAGTCGTCAATGGTACAGGTTAAAGTACCTGTTTCGGTAATGGTCCAGGTGTCAGTTGTGGCATCGTCATCCAGATTGGCTGTGGCTGTACAGGTGAAGGTGTTAGCTGCGGAAACCATCGCGTAGCTGTAGCGAGCAGATGCTCCCACGTCGACGCCTATTCTGGCGAAGTTGGCGCTACCCGCGGCTGCCGTTATGCCGTTCAGGCAGTAAGCGTTGAATTCCTGTCTGTAGGCGTGCTGCATGGTGTAAATCTGCTTAAGAAGCTGCTTGGCTTCCGATTGTTTGGCTTTGGTAGTTGAGCGCATAAACCGGGGTATTGCTAAAGCGGCCAGGATGCCGATAATGACCACCACGATCATCAGCTCAATCAGCGTAAAGCCTTTCTTGTTTCCAGTTCTCATTTTTTTTACCTCACTTCGAAATTGGGGTTTAATGTTTCTTCATTTGTTTTATCGAACTTTGTCTATTCGACTTTAGTGTGCCAATTGCCCTTAATTGGCGGTTTTTGGTTTTTCAGTTTTCAAATAACCACCGTCGTATAAGGCAAAGACCATGCCCAGCCTCAATTTTCAAAATTATTTTCCTCTCGCCCGTCCTAATTCCTTGAATACCATAGGTTTCGACAAGCCATTAAAAACGGCGTAACTGCTCAAAAAGCTGGATTATTGGAAAAACAGCTGATTATGACCATTGCGCTTTGCAAATCGCGAAAATTAATCATATCCCCAAATGGTGCAAAATGCAACGATTCGGCGATTTTATAAGCTCGACGCAGCTTTTGTAAAAGCGCTATGGAAAATGGAGTAATGTAAAAAAAACGCTATTGTAAGTCTGCTTTGGAGGCCAGGGTATCAATTTGGGCGATATAGCGGCTGGCAGCTTTATCACATTTCAGACGGGTGAAATACTCTCCCCTGCTTTGTAGCCAGAGGACCCAGGTCCTGATGCTTTCAAGATCGCTGGCCTTGGAGGATAATGAAATATAAGGATCATCAACAGCGAATGTTGCAGGATCGCTTAAGGTATCAGAAAGCGAGAATAGATATCCCATTCCCCGAGGGATAAGATAGCGAGCAATGGGAGCGCTGGATTGATCGTACTCGATGAACACCGGGTGGCTTTTCTTGGCCCGATTGATAAAATCGCTGTAATAGCTTGTTCTGATGAATTTCTCTTGCGCCGGAATTTTCAACGCCCGATCGCTCTCATCCCGTCCCCACTCATGATCCCAATTGTAAAGATTAACAACCGCCTTTCCCCTCGTATTGGGAAATAAAGCTTGATATGCAAGGGCACAGAAATAGGTATTATAAGATGATGTAATCACCACCGAACTATCGGGAGCATCGGCAAGAAATCGGCCGGCATACTCTTCAGCTCCTCTGACTTTTGACAGATCTGCAGAACGAAAATTGTCTTTTGCCGGGGGCGCCAGAATAAGCATGGCGAATATCAGAAATATCCCAAGAGCCAGAGCGCGGGTGACCTCGGCCCGTTTGCCCTTGAAACGGGACATGATAAGATTATGAATCAGTAGAAATGTAACAGCTAAAAAGATGATCGCAATAGCCAGGGAGATCATGAGATAGCCGTGGAGATCATAGTTTTCATAAAAGTAATTTTCGGCAAAAGCGACCGATACGATATTCAGGCCAAAGATCAAAGTCAGCGGAATCCCAATCTCTCGTTTTTTCCAAATGACATAACCAAATCCAAACAAGGCCAGGGCCAGAGCAGCGGGTCCGATCTGCCTGATAAATATATCGTAGGCAAACGATAACTGCGCGATGATATGCGAAAGCGTAAAGCGCGAAGTTGAGGTAACGAATCCTTTGACCAGGATATAATCGACAAGATTACCAAGATTGGCGGGATCACCCCAGTTAAGCGGGGGATTACTTTGCGCGTTAAAGAGCAGAAGCAGATAAAACAACCCTGAAAATATAAAAGAGCCTATTGTCCCAAGCAGTGCATTTCCCAGAGTCATTTTTTGGGGCCATACCACCAGCAACAGAAGACCCGGAATCGCTAAAGCAATAGTCAGATTATGTACAGCGAGGAACGCCCCCAACAACATAAAAAACCCCAAGCTCAATAGTTTCGATGGCGTTTCTCGATTGATTATGGATAAGCAGATTAGAGTTAGAGCCGCAAATCCTGCAAAATTAAGCGAGTAAACTTCGAAGCGGGTAGCCTGGATGGAGTATGTGAGCGATACTCCCATAATAGCCACAGACACCAACGATACCAGAGAAATGATACCCTCGCTTTTGGCAAGGCGCAATAGTCGTAGAACCTTCACCGTAACCTGATACCAAAAGCAAAGCCCCAAAGCCCCGAATAAAGCCGAGAATACATTCAGGCTGAGTTTGGGATCGAGAGAGAGAAACCTTTGCCAGGCACTGGATAAAATTAAAAAGAATGGGAAACCTGGAGGATGCGGTACGCCGCGGCCAAGAACCGCGGCAGTAAGCTCAGCGGAATCCCAATAATAAAATGTGGGACAGGCTTGGTGATAGTAATAAAATCCTGCGCCCAGGAAAACTGCCAGAGGAATTATGGCTTGCTTCAAATATTTCATTTCGTCGAGAATCCGGAAACCTGAAACGTTAGAGCATCCGCCAATCTAATCCGCCATTCTCTTGTAGGCAAATACTGCCGCGCCATAAATAAATAGATTAATGAATATCCCCGCGAAAATGTAAATAAACATGATTGTAGGAATTAACTCGGGGTTTAGAATCGTTATGATTTTGGGTGCGTAACTGGTAAGCAGCAGATTCATAATTATGCGCAAAAAGCTTGGGAAGAATACAATCGAATAAGTAAAGATGAAATTGCGCATAAAAAGACCAATACTGTCCTGAATAGCCTGCCAAACTTTTTTACCATCAAGTATAATACCGGGAACGGCGTAGATCAGCATCGCGGTCACTCCCAGCCCGATCGTTTCAAAAACGACATCAGCCAGGGCAGCCCGGTTCGGCGAATCGGCAATCATATTTTTTAATAAATGACTCGGTAGGTAGAGGATAATAATGACCAACACCGTTTCCAGGAGCCAGACTAAAAGCAATGGAAGATAAGAGCGCATCGCCAGCCTGATACTATCTCGAAGCGCAGGTACTTTACCATTGTAAATTCCCGAAAACCTGTAAACCGCAGCGGCTGCCAATACTATCCAGACAGTAATACCTAAAATCAAACTCTCGTAGGTGGCATAGAGCGATGGTAAAGCCAGGTAGTATTGTGGGTAATGAAAAGCATTTGGCGGCAGGAAGAGAGAGATAATCGGATAAACTGTGGACGATAAAATGGGGGCATAATACCATAACAATGCTAAAAAACCGATTGTTTGAAAAATGGCATAGATAAAGAAAGGCGACCACCAGGAAAAACGAAAAATACTGATAAAAAGCTGCCCATAGATACTTACAAACATGTTCAGCTTATCGAGAAACGAGAGCTTGGTTTTTACCATTGGCGACTGCCCAAATTCGATCTAGAACTATGCCCCCGTGTATCATAAATATCAAGCCAGTAATAGTAAGTGTGTCCCCGAACAAGACCGTAGTCATGGTAATTGGTAACGCTCTGGGTGGTCGACATAAAAACCGGCACGCTTTGAGCAGGGGACGAAAGGGTATCCCGCATCAAACGATAACTGCCGAAATCGGGGATTTCCGTCGCATTCCAGGAAACAGAAATAAAGGTGCTCTCAGCAATAACCGTTCCGCTTACCAGACCCGGAGGGTTATCAACAAGATGCACCCTGAGGCTGTTAGAGGCAGCATGATGTCCTCCAATATCGTTGGTATGGATAATAAACCAGTAATTGAGCGTATCAGCCCCGACATCGAATATGGGATGAAGAGTCAGGGCCATCGAATCCTGACGGGATATAATTGCCGCTAATAGGCTGTCTGAGCGGCCGGAATCGGTCTTCCAGGAATAGACCCTGTATGATTGGAAATCGGAAATATATGGCTGTGACCATTGTAATCTCACACTTTGATAATAATCTGGTGCAACTTCGACCGGATACAAGGTGGCCGGATCGGGACCAAGGTCCAGCCCGGTTCGTCCGCTGACAGTATTTGACCAGGATAAATTCCCCGCCCGATCCATAATCTGCACACGGTAATAGTATGCTGAATCCGCCGCAAGATTGGAATCTACAGCCGTGGTCTGGGTAGCTGATGCCAGTATCAGGATATCAGACACCGTAACATTGTTATCATAAGAGCGGTACAGTTCGTAGCGCAGAAAATCCTGATCATGACTGGCGGACCAGGAAAGACTCAATCTGTCATGCGTTCCAGGAAGAGCAACCGGCGGAAAAAGTACCACTGGATCAGGTGGGAGATTCGCATTAGTGCTGGCATGGACCTCATTTGATCCAGCCCATAAGCCGGTATTGTCTACGACATAAACTTTGTAGTAATAAACCGTATTCGCGGTTAGACCGGTATCGGTAAGAGAGGTAATAGATATTTGACTTATGACTTCCACCAAATAATCGCTGGAATCGACATTGGCGGATAATGCTCGATAGACACGATATTGGGCGAAATCACTGGCCGGTGTAGCATTCCAATTGATTTGCAAACGATCGAAAAAACCGGTTGGAGGAACGATTCCGAAGATCGTCACCGGGTCCGGCGCTCGGGTTACAGACATATTTCTCCGAGCCTGGATTTGCTGAGCTGTATTAGAAGCGCGATCGGTAAAATTCCCATAAACAGTTGCATTGGCGAAATCTAGGTTCCCTGCAATTATGTAATCGCACTCGTAAATACCATCGCCGGAAACCGCATCCCCTCTACTGCCGTCATCATATAGAGTAAGGTTAATCAGTCCCTGCCCCACGGTTGTTCGAGCCTGACCCTCCGATTCTTCAGCAAACAACTTGAAATGAACAAGCTCACCGGCAACATACGGTTGGCTTTCCGGTGTAAAGGTAATCGAATCAATGGCGGCATGGGTATCCAGCGTGATATTAGCCGAATAGTATGTTGATGTTATCTCATCGTTATGATTGCGATATTTTACAAAAACGGCTTTGGTCTGATCTCCGGCGGTCAGTTCCCAAATTTTGGTAAGGACGTAATTTTCCCATGGATTTCCGGCAAAGGTTGAGTCGTTGGAAACCTGCATATATCGGGTGCCGGTTGGGGCGACCATAGTCAGGCCTACGTTGCGATCATTAGTATACCTGGCTCCATCGTTAATTATTATTCCGTAAAGGTCTGGTACTGTTGACAACATATCGCTACTATAGCCTTCGAACCCTGAGTTGTTTACGGCCGCGACCTTAAAGTAATAAGTTATTCCGTTGTGCAGGTTATTAGCCGCATAAGATGTTTGCGTTACTTCAGCCACTACCCTAAAATGCAGACTATCCGAATCAGACTGGTATATACGATAGATGCTGATATTCTGAGTATCGGATATTGACCAGGTTAAAAAGGCCATCCGATCACCCACTGATGCTGTGAAATTGGCAGGCTTGGGTGGGATATTATCATTAATCGGCGGCGAAACCGGCTCTGGAATATTTCGCGAGCAGGAGAATGCTGTTAACAACAATACCCCTGCAATCGCAATCAATTTGATTCTGGTGTTCATTATATCCCTCCTAAAACTTGACTACCAGTGATAACTTTGCCCCACCCCCGTTATCGGCCGTGACCGTGGGGTAGTAAGCTGAACCTTCCGGAAAGAAGATCATTGAATCAAAAATATTATAGACCCAAATCCCGATTCCAGCATAGAATACGCGTCGGCGATCCGTTTCCGCCTTATAGGCTTTTCGCTGGGCAGCATCCCTGATTACCATAAGCTGTTCCCTTTGGGTTATGGATGTCGCATTAGTGTAGTTGTAGTTGGCAATATCGTAGTCGCCGCGTCTATCTTGATATTTTCGATCGGAAATATAGAGCAAGGTTCCTGCCCCAATAATCCCCAAAGTGAATGCAGTACCCCGAGTGCCGCATCCCTCATAATGCTGCCCCCAGCCAGGAATAAACAGGGAACGTAGGCCAGCTTTAAATCGCGTTTTTGGGGAAAGATTAATATTCACGCTGTTCGGACTCCCGGGCAGGAAAGACAGTTCTCCCTTCCAGGTTTCGTATCCGGACCGGGCAATTCTAACCTTGTATTGACCTGATAGATTTGACGGTAATGCGGCCGGTGTATTGACGACGAGGCTATATTCGCCACAGAAATATGCCGTTGCCCCCGCTGGATTGGTGGTCAAAATATAATTATCCGTTTTTTGGGCAACGCCAGGCTGTGCCAGGAACAAGCCGGTCAAACAAACAATCGCCGTTATGCAAAAAAAGATTCTCATTTTCATTGCTCCTTCCCCTCACTGTAACTCAATTGTCCCGAAACAGAAGGGCCTGTATTTTTATCGGAACGATTATCCCCTTCTAAAGGATCGAGACTCATTGCTCTTAGTCATTCTTATATAATGTATCCGGGATCTTTTCAATCAGGAAATTATGTTGCCTCAGCCTGGGGCTAAGACGTTCTGTATTCGCATCCGTTGTCCCTCGGAAATTAACTTAAATCAAAGGGACTTTTTTCGCAAGTAATTTATAGCAATAAAAAAGGGGGAGCAACTCCCCCGGCAAAGATTCTATTCAATAATTCATTGTTTTACATGCCACGGGCTGTCAAGACTACCACAATCGTTTTCATAATGATTCTAACATCCTGCAGAACTGTCCAATTGCGAATGTAATGCAGATCGTAGGTGATCTTTTTGGAAACGTCCTCGATGCTTTCATCATACTTGTGCTCAACCTGGGCCAATCCTGTGATCCCGGGTTTTACATAAAAACGAGTAGTGTAATCTTTTATCTTGGTCTGCAAATCTTCCACGAAAAACGGTCTTTCCGGCCGAGGCCCAACCAGGCTCATATCTCCGGCGAGAACATTTAATATCTGGGGAAGCTCATCCAGCCTGGTGGCTCGTAAAATGCGTCCGACACGAGTAATGCGAGGATCATTTTTCTGAGCCCAAACCGGTCCTGTGGTCGATTCTGCGTTGACGTACATGCTGCGGAATTTAACGATCCAGAACCTTTTACCGTGTCCGACAGTGGTTCGACGATCAACAGATGATCGTCTCTCTGCGCCGGCAAGGTTTACTGCCCGGCGATCCCGACGGCGGCGATTCTGTCCGACTCTCTCCTGCCTGTAGAAAATGGGGCCTTTGGAATCGAGTCTAATTGCTATCGCTACCATTATCCATAGCGGCAGGCTCAAAATCAATCCAACCACGCCGCCCGATATATCTATGGTTCTCTTAGCCGTTGCGCCGATATCGATTCGATGCGATGCTCGAACAAATGATCTTCTCGCCCCAAGTATCAAAGCTTGGTTGAGGATTAACTGAAACAGGAGGAAAAAATTGGCGAGAAGTATTTCTTCGAGAAGATAGCTAAAATAAAACCCGGCTTTCCTCGATATCCCAAACCTGATGCCCAAAACACTGACCGACTCTTCGTCCCAGTAGTGTCCGAGCGGGTTTGGTGCAGAATATTGATATCTCATAAAGTCGTATCTCCAATAATCATTGTTAATCGATTTTTACCCCTTTGCTTAGGGTTTAATGCAAATTTGCTGCCACAAATACGCTATGAGGGAAAAGAATTTGAGAAAAATAGCAATCTTGAAAAACCATCCCCCGATAGTTGTAATTATATAAGATATAATAAGTTAGGGTAGGCTGCTTATGTTCCAGTTTGAGTCAGACAACAATTGGATATACAAAATGGCTTAAACTCTAATCAGCTTAAGCTGTTAATTATGCAATTAAATGCAGAAATAATGCAGTAAAAGCATTTAGGATGAAGATTTGTTTTCCTTCAAATCCTTGTGGTAATATTGATACCCATAGTAGCGTTCTTTGTAATAGTAAGGCAGAACTTCCTCATAATCATTCAGGACAACTCCGATGACGTTTATCTTGGCATTGATCAATAAATTAGATGCCCTGCTGACAACTTCTCTTTGAGTAGAACCGCCCCTGACTACCATGATAACCCCATCGACATGCTCAGAAATAAGCATCGGGTCGGAAACTGGTATTACCGGCGGAGAATCTACGATAACTTGATCGAAGTAAAATTTGAGTTCCTGAAAGAAATTGGAGACACGCTCATGCTCTAAAACGTCAGTGGGTAGAACGTCCAAACGACCAGCAGGAACAACAGTTAGGTTGGGGACCGTAGTTTTCCGTGAAACGGCTTTTAGTGATAATTTGCCCGTTAAAACATCGGCTACGCCATTTTCATTTTCAAGATCGAAATATTGGGCTATCCTTGGACGCCGCATATCGAAATCAACTAAGGCGACTTTAAGCTTGGTAAGTTCGGCAATAGTAATAGCCAAAAGGCTGCTGGTTAGCGATTTACCCTCGCCCACCGTAGCTGATGTGACCAGCAAGCTTTGCAGGTTTTGGTCGCGGTTTTTGCTTTTAATATTAGCGTAAAGACGGCGAAACTCGGTTCCCATCGATGATTCTTTATGGTAAAGCGACAACAAAGAAACTGGTTTTCTCATCGTATAATCGCTTCCAGCAGTACCTCAAAGCCCTTAAGGTCATTTTGTGACAGCTTTAAGTTTCTGACGGCCCTTGCGAAACCGGGATTTATCCGCAAGGCTTCCTGGAAGTGCTCCATTGCTTTATTGTTTAGGAATTTACTCATGATGGTGTAGGCCATACCCAACTCGTTGTGCAGATCGGCGTGGCCGGGATTTGCCTTGAGAAGCTCGCTTAACTCATCGACATATTGCTTAATTCCGGCCTCAGTCAGGCCATTTTGTCCGTGAATACAGCGCATATACATCTCAAGGAGTTTCTCATCGTTAGCGTGACTTACAACATCACCCCCAACTTGGGTGAGAATTTCATAGGATTGCTCAAGATTCCCCTCGCTGAGAAGCGCAATACCCTTTTCGTAATTTTCGGTAATATAGGCTGGATTGAACAACGCGGCCTTCTGAAAAGCTTCCTGGCAATTACCGAGGAGGTTTTTAGCCAGGTTAAAATCCTCTTTAACGATACCATTTAAGATATAACCCAGGCCGAGATTGAAATAGGCTTCTTCGTAGTAAATATTTAATTCGGCAGCCTTTCGAAATTCATCAATAGCAGCTACCGGCTTGTTCAATTTCAAATAAGTAACACCGAGGATATTTCTATAATCGGGATAACTTGGCGCCAACTCCACCGCTTGTGATAGTTGCTCTCTGGCCTCTTCAAACTGCCGTTTAGCATGGTATATCCGTCCCAACGCAAGGCGCAATCCGGGAACCTCCGGATACCGCTGTACGGCGAAAGTGAGGAGTTCGCAGCCCTCATCGTAAAGCTCCCGGGAGCATAGGGTTCGCCCAAGCTTTTCGATAAGTTCCGGTTTCTCCAACTCGCGCATATTCTCCGCCAAACCAAGCAGAGCGGTAATATCAGAAAGACAATATTCATGTTTCTGAGAAACCTTAGTAAGCAACGCGTCACCCTCAAGCTCATCAGTCAGGGGAAATGCGCGGCTACTAATTAGTTGGCCTGAGTGGAATAGCGAGCAAACAATCATCTTGCGGGCTTCGCTGAATGATGTTTGCAACAGGTAGTCCCGTCCCAGGCGACGAAATTTATCTGTGAATCCAATCGGCGGCATAGCCTTTTATCCGTTCTTTTTTAAGTGTAAAATCACTATCGAAATAAAAAGAAGAAAGCTAATGGCTAATCCAATTATGATAGGCACATGTTTCTTCGACGAGTTACCAAAGGGTAATTCCATCCTGGGGATAGTCCCGATCACCGGCAGCCTTAGATAAGCTGTTACATCTTCCACTTTTTTAAAGGAGTCGTCCAAAAGCTCGACAACCATAATGGCGCCCAATCCCAGAGCCAGGCCCAAAGCCAAGCCCATGCCAAGAATGCGGAATCTTTTTGGCGAATCAGGCGATAACGGAAGCGTGGCCGGTTTGATAACGGTATATTTGGCCTCGGCCTCTACCTTAATAGCTGACTGATTAATAGCAGCATTTTGCGAATGAGAAACGAAAAGATCATAGAATTTTTTATAGCTATCGACCTCGCTTTGTAATCGTTGCATGGTAATTGCTGTACCAGGGTTCTCTCCTAACCTGGCACGTGTTTTACCAATGTAAGAGTCGAGGCTGGCGCGCTTGGCCCGATTGAAATCCATAATGATATTGCCAGAAAGATAACTGATTATAGTTGCCCGCATATCCGGGGTTTGATCAGGATAGCGTTGTTCGGCCCATGCTTTTATTTGAGCGGCCATTTGGTCCAGGAGGCCGCGTGCTTCCTCATTGACGCTCACCACCCGAACGTCTTTCCAATTGTAACTGGTCAATAAATCTGATAATTGGGTGACGCTTCCCAGGAGTTTATCACGAATTGAATCGATATTGGCCGGTAGTACCATATTATTGACATCGACATTGGAGTTATCCAGAGCTGTACGCAGGTTAGCTTGTTGATCGCTCTCTCCGGCGATATCCATATCCAGCGCCTGTACTGCTGCGGCGATTTCTCTGAGATTGTTGGAACTGGTGTCCTGTCCGAAGGACGAGGTTAAAAGGCTCTGGCGGAAATTACGAAGCTTATCTTCAGCATCTTTAAGTTTATTTTTATAAAATTCGAGTTGATCCTCCGAAAATGAAATACTGGAACGAATTCCGGCCAATTCGGCAGCCAGATTTTCCTCGATGAAAATATCGGCTAAGGCGGCTGCTTCTTTTTGAACTCCAATCGGATCGGTACCCGTGATGGAAACTTCGATAAGATTATTCGCTTTCATGTTAACAATGACTTGCTTGCGCAGCAAGTCAACAAGTATGTTCTCTGCCAGTTCATTTTCGGTTATTTGAGGGAAGCTGGCCTTGGTAACAGCTACTACCTTTTTAATTTCTTCCGGAATCGGAATATCGAGAACGGCGATAAGCCGTTTCAAGTACTTGGTTGAGGTAATCTGGTTAAGAAAGGAACTTTGGATATCCTGAATGGTACGAAAATCATAACCTCCAGCGCGACCCCCAATATCCTGTTGAACTGTTGTAGGCAAAACCCTTGTGTCGCCTATTAATATTGTCGCAGTTGAAACATAGGTAGGCTTCATAAAATAGGTGATGAGAAAAGCCACCAAAGGCACAATCATCAGGGGCAAGATAAGCAGCGCCTTACGCCTTTCGAGAATGGCCCAATAACTTTTAAGATCAATTTGTGATTTTTCGTTTTCCAAAACGTTGCCTTTTTTTATTGCCTTAGGCCTTGAGTGCTAAAACTATCCATTCATCAAGGATTGCGTCTGATATCCCTGATTAGAATTATCATGGTGGCCATAGTTCCCAAAATCGGTACGACCGTATTTAGATTTGACATGGCTCGGAAAAACCCACCCTTAGCCGGTACGACTATGGTATCCTCGGGATGCAACATCATTCTGGCTGGCTGGCCGGTTTTTATATATCTGGACATATTGAGTCTTACCACATTTGAATATTTCGCATCTTTCATTATAACAGTAACATTTTTTAGATCAGCATCTATGGTAAAGCCCTTAGCGGCCGCAATGCCGTCTAAAACGTCCATCCCGTCCTCAAGGTTCCGGGGTCCCTGTTCTGTAACCTGGCCGAAGACGAAGAAAATATTCCTACCCTCAAATTTCTGCTGGCTGGGAAAAGCCAAATTGGAGCCCAGAGTCGAAAGAGGCACATTGACCAAATCCCCGGGTTGAAGCTGAGGAGCTTTGCTGAGATCGCCCGATTGAATAATTTTATACAAGTCAACATTGATAATATTCGATTTACCGCCCTCTTTTCTAACTATACTGACTCGAGAGAGATCGGCATCGGATGTCGGACCACCCGCGTCGAGGATGACCTGCCATACATCGGGAATTTTCTCGTATCGACGACTGCCGGGGGTCAACACATGCCCGGATACTACTACGCTTCGAGAATTAAACTCTACGACATTGACAGTCGCCTGGGACACCGGAGTATTGTAGATACTCATTTGCTGGATAATTTTTTTGGATAGCTCATTGGGCGTTTGCCCCGCGGCCTTGATTTCGCCGATAACCGGTAAACTGATCATACCGTTCTCATCAACCCTAACCTCACGATTGAGATCGGGTTGCTGCCAAAAAGTTACCGATAATCTATCCAGATTTCCAATAAGGTATAATTCATTTTTGGCTTGAGCCTGATCATTTTCATTAGTTTGCTGCTCTGTTTGTGTTTGAGCAATAGCTCCGCCCAATGCGATGAATTGGCCCAATAATATCAACGCAGATAAAGCGATAATGGTTTGTATCAAGAATGTTCTAAAGAATAGATTCTTGATGGCTCTCATTAAATCCCCCTTCCATGGATTTTGAATCAACAGGCGCTTCTGGTTCATACATTACGGCCCGGTTCCGCCCCAGGGATTTGGCCTTAAGGAGAGCCATATCCGCACAATAGATCAGCCGATCCGGCATGGAAGCATAATGCGGATAAACTGCTCCTCCAACAGAAACCGAGATTTTACCGCCCTGCGGGAAAAGTTCGGATTCGAACTTGAAATCGGCGATCTGGCAACGCAGCCTTTCGATAAAAGTCTCGCAATCACCAATTCCCGTATCGGGCATGATAATGCAGAACTCCTCTCCTCCATACCGGCTGACAACATCGATTGACCGGATGGTTTTCGTAATCAGATCAGATAACTGCCTTAAAACAAGATCTCCCGCCTGATGGCCGTAATTATCATTAAAAGATTTGAAATTGTCAATATCAAGAATGACCAGCGCCAACTCACGGTCATACCGTTTGGCACGCAAAACTTCCTCGCTGAGACGTTTGTAAAAATAACGGTAGTTATAGATCTGGGTCATGCTGTCGGTATAAGATAGCTTTTCGATAGTGCTATATTGGTGAATATTATCAAGCGCCAGGGAAGCGATATTCGAGATAATATAAAGGAAATCAAGTTCCAGGCTAGTGTACTGGGTTTTATCCATTTTCTGGGAAACAAGCAGAATACAGGCGGGTTTCCCATCGGCTTTAATAGATGAAGCTATCTGAAAGTTGGCCCCCAAAGCAGCGCGCAGAAATGGCTCATCATGCTTGTAGCCTGTACCGGCGAGAGGCAGAAGAACCGGCCTGGCTGATTGGGATAAAAGCTCAGCCAGTTCCGAATCGGAATCAAGTGACAGAATTGTTTCCGATTGCTCAGCCTCGCCAGCTGGAATAAAATGCCCGTCTCCGGATGGCACAAGGATCTGGGCAGATACAGCACCTAGTTTTTCACAGACAGTCTTTTTGAGCCGTGAGAAAAGCTCCGTTTCATCAAATAAGGAGTAAAGGTCGTTCGAGATTTTAACAAAAGCCTTTAGATCTAACAACCTATTTTTCAGCTCGTTATTTAACTCGCTAACATCCCTCTTTGCCTGCTCCAAAAGTTGAGTAAGCTCACGGTTTTCCTGACCCCGCTCATAGAGCTTCTGATTTAATTTGAGATCGTTTTCCAAACCCGGCCAGAAAATTCGGTTGAATTCCAAATCCTTGGCAACCTCCGAGAAACGACCCTTGGGATCATCTCCAACCAAATATACCGAACGGGTTTTCCCCCAGGAATATGCAAACGCTACCGTTGAAGATTCGAAATTGAACCCGGTCCGCTTGAAAGCTAATTGGTAATCGCTTTCGTTATTCGAAAGGGCGCCGGTTTGGATATTTTCCACAAGAGACGGACTAAATTTATTAGCTGCCGGAATAGCGAGATCGCCCTTGTTCAATCCGGAGTAGACTCTTAAGACGTACTTGTCATTTTCTTTAAAGAAGACGGCGAATCGTTCCAACTGAAATTTCTCTCTGAGCACCTCAGAGGCCTTCATGGCCAGCGATTTTTTATCGCCAGGCGCCAGGTCAATTTCGGTTAATAGCTTACAGGCTAAAATATTATCATCGGGCTTTTTCGGAACTGAAATTTTAGAAAGAATGGTAATATCTCGCGAAGCACGAATAGAGGAAATAATAATTAGTGCAGAAACCAACAAAACCAAAGCAGTCAATAGTACGGTGATCCAGGCTGTTTTAAATAATAAAGCTATGCCAATGACCAAAAGACAGAAAAATAATACTAACAGGACTATAGGCCAAAGCCTGGAGTTTGGCATGTGTCAATTACCTCCGGATTTAAGCCTGGCCTTGCGAAAACGATTTTTCCTGGTTAGTAGTCCTTCCCGTTTTAAAACACCCCAGATTCTCCACCATCCGATTCTTAATGATGGATGCTTTCTTTGGATCTCTCGTTTTATTTCCGAGATTGTCAGGAACGGATCTTTTGAAATCATCTCAAGGATAATATCGCGCAACTGAGGCACAACCATAGGTTCATCGACTACTACCTTGATTTCAGAAGGATCGCTTAGCAGCTGCGGCGACGGAGAACTGATTTGAGCCTCTGGCGCCCGCGGAATGCCTTTTACCGTATCGCTCTTGATAGCGGATTCCGCCATAACCGCGACCCCCTCGCCTTCAGCTGGGCTCTTTTTCAGACCATCAAAATCAGTTTTTGCCTTCTCTACGCTGTCGAATGCCTTCAGAATGCTGTCGAATTCCAGCAGTTCGAATATTTCATAAACGTTGGGAATCATACGGGCCAGTTTGATATCTCCCGAATGCTGCCGGATCTCCCTGATATTGGAGATGAATATGCCCCATCCGGCCGAGGAGATGTAATCGACTCCACCCAAATCGATGATGACATTGTATCGTTTCCGCTCCAAAAGGGAGTTCATTACCTTTTCGAGGTCAGTGGCGGTCATAGTATCAATAACGCCATCGACTCTGACCACCGATATCTCCCCTTTGGGCCCCGAACTGTCGAGAGAGATTTTAATATCGCTCATATCTCCTCAAACCTGTATCCTTTCCAGAACTTCCCTTGCTAATTTGAAATAATCGTACGCTCCATGAGAATAAGGAGCAAATTCGAAAACGGTTTTTCTATACCACTGCGATTTCTTAATTTCAGCGTTAAGTCTGATTTCGGTATCGAATACCATCTTGCCATAAGTGTTTCTCAGAGTCTCAAGTGCCAATCGCGAAACGCTTGTTCGCTTATCATAAAATGTCGGCAAAATGCCAAGTATCTCAAGCTTACCTGCGCCATTAGCCGTAATATCGTTTGAAAGCTCAATTGTCGATTTGACCCCCTCCAGGGAAAAATAATCGAGCGAGGATGGGATCAAGAGCTTCTCCGCAAACCCCAATGCGTTCAAATTTACAATATTTATGGAAGGAGAGCAATCCAAAATAACCCAATCGCAACCAGAGAGGCGCGCCATTGCGTTTTTCAGCCGTTCCAGGCGATCCGAGCGGGCTGCAAGCTTAATCTCAAGCTCAGCAAGCCGTTTGCGCCCGGACGGGAGCAAATAGAGATGGGGCCGTACCTGAAATATATCGACTTTGCCATCTAAGAGCAGGTCCGCCAGGCCGCGTTCGCCATTAACGTCAAAAGCTGCCGATGCCGAGCCCTGCGGGTCGCAATCGACGATAAGAACACGATGGCCCGAAAGTGCGAGGCCGTGGCCAAGATTAATGGCTGTCGTGGTCTTACCCGTGCCCCCCTTGGCTGTCAAGATGGCTAATTTAATCATTTCCCTTTATTCTTATCGGTAAGTTTGCGCGAATATTCCTCCCAATCAAATTTAGATTCTTCCTCTCCGCTTTCATTTTCAACTTTGAAAGCAGATTCAACTATGTTAATCGTCGATATATCTCTGCTTAACTCCGATATCTCTAACTTGGATTCCACCGCGCTTTGTTCCTGTTCAGGCTTAGCGAGATCTGGTTCTGCATCAACGCTGGCTTTGGGATTGCCTAAAGCAAATAGATTTGGAGGAGCTACAGGCTCCGCCGGGATTTCAGTCGGTATAGCGATTGGCTCAGGGACCTGCGTTTTGGACATATCGGCCATCTTGAGAATAATATTTTCGAATAGCTTGGCGATATCCTCACCGCCTCTAAGTTTGGTGAGTTCAGCCGCGATCTCGCCATAAAGAATAGTATCACCCAATACCGGCTCCATTTTTTGAAGCTTTTCTACAAGATCGCGCGCAGTGGATGAAAGCTGACCCTTTTTAGATTCGAGGCTTTTCTTTATTTCCTCAAGATACTCGACCCGATCGATATCCTCTTTTTTCTCATTTTCTTTGAGCAGCTCTTTTTCAAGCTCGGCGCTCATCTCCGGCGTCAGGCCACCGACCCTATCCACATATTCCAAACGCAGTTTTTTGGTATTAAGACGAAGACGTATAAGCTCCTCATATAGCCCACGTTGATCAATATCGGCCATCCCTTTTTTATTTAGCTCATCCATAATCCGTTTGGCGCCGAAATCTGGGTTTTCACGGACCAGCTTCAGAATCTCTTTCCTAACCTCGTAGGAAATCTGTTTGATGACAGAATCGGCCCTCAGATTTTTGTTGAGAAGCCCCACATCGCCCAGCGTTTGCCAGCGACGGCGGTATTTGTAAAAAGTCGAAGGTGAGATACCCATCTGGGCACAGGCTTCTTCGATGGGAATTCCCTCGTTTTCCACCATCTCCATAAGCCGTTTTCTTTTTTCGAAAACGAGCTCATCGAGCATCATCTTTTCTTTAATTACCACCAGGGTGATATCATCCCCCTGCGGCGCACCACCGGTGAAGCGGTGCAGCTCGGCATCAAGCTTCTTAGTGAATTCCTCAGGCGGAAGCTCAGCATGTGACTTTATAAATTGAATCAAACGATCATTCCCGAACTGTTCGTCTGCCTTATTCATGGCTTCGGTGATACCATCAGTGTAGATCACAAGCATATCGTCTTTTTTGAGCTTAACCCGATCAAACTCCAGGGAATCTTCGAAGCTTACGCCATCCGGAAGAGCAATCCCCAAGGGCATTCCACGTGTATTGAGGAAATAGCAATTATCGGAATCTTTGCGGTAGAGGATCATCGGATTATGTCCGGCGGATGCGTAAGAGATGGTCCGTTTGGCGCTATCCAGGGTGATGAAAAAGATAGTGATAAACATGCCGCGCTTGACATCATCTGTCACAAAATGATTAACCTTGCCTAAAATATCTGTGGGTGAGTAGTTTTCTCTGGCCTCAAGGCGGAGCGCCGTACGAATCATGGTCATAACCAGCGAACCCGGAACACCTTTACCGGATACATCGGCCACTATAATTCCCAGAACGTCCTTATCGATTTGCACAAAATCAAAGTAATCGCCGCCGACATCCTTGGCCGCACGGTAGACTGTGGAAATATCGTACCCTTCGATATCGGGGAAATGGCGTGGCAGTAGTGCGTGTTGAATCTCTTGAGCAACCTGCATCTCTTTTTGCAGGCGCTCCTGCTCAACCACGTTAACCTGGGCCTTTTTGAACTTAGTAGTCATCTCATTAAAGGCCCGCGCGATATCAGAAAACTCGTCAGCGCCCTCGATAGGCAAGCTTTGATCGAGGTTCCCCTCCCCTATTCGCATCACGCCTTCGGTGAGCTTTTGGATTGGTTTTACGAAGTAGTTGGACAGGACAAATACCGCCACAAAACCAATCACCAGGCCAATGAAGCTGATTAAAAAGAGATTCCTTCGGGCATGGCTGATATCAATTAAAAGTGATTGCTCTTTAAGGCCGAAATATGCATACCCAACAACCTGCTCTCGCATTAAGACAGGCGTCTTATAATGAAA
>DOTU01000101.1:3430-3696 GCA_003520965.1 Candidatus Zixiibacteriota bacterium | reverse complement strand
GGAAGCAAGCGGATTGGCAACTATGATATCTGTGGTATCGGTAACAACGACATAAGAAAAATCGCTATTGGAGCGAAGCCAGGTATCGGCGGCCCTGAATAAGTCAGGGTCTTTGAGAACGGTTTTATCACCGATATCCGATACAAAGGAGTTAATACCATTTTCTGCCGAGATGAAGAATCGGTGCTCGGCATTAAGCCTGACCTGGTTTTGAAAATAGAGATATACACCGGCAACAATTGCGAAAATCACCAGCGAGGCCCATA
>DOTU01000101.1:0-3078 GCA_003520965.1 Candidatus Zixiibacteriota bacterium | reverse complement strand
CGTCGCGGGAGAAGTAATCCACCGAATCCATCATTTTGCGGATAAGGTAGAGCCCCAGGCCACCTTTACGTCCGGTGCGTACATAGCGATCCAGATCGGGGACCTCGGAATGGTCGAAATCGAATTTACGGCCGCGGTCGAATATGGAAAAAACAACTCGGTCCGGGTAAAGCTTGACCTTTACTCTGATGACACCGGGGCCATATAAATATGCGTGGCGGATTACATTGGTACAGGCTTCTTCGATCGCCAGTAGAACGCTATTGACAGATTTATCAGAAAGGCTGGCTTCGGAAAGCACATTACGTATATTGCTGCGGATATCCTCAAGCTGATCCTCCGCAGCGGGGAATGTCATAAATACTTCTTTGACTAATTTCCGCGCCATAATTTTAAACTGCTACCCCCTATTATGCAAATTTAAGGGCACAGGACAGCCCTGTAAAGACTAATCTTGTCCGCCCTCGGTAGATAGCCTTTGCCGGGCCTGACTTATATTCTTTTCGAGATCAGGATTATTGGGATAAAACTGCTTTAGACTTTCCCAGTTTTCCAGGGCTCCCTTAAAGTCGCTCGCCTGATATTTTTCAAGTCCCTTAAGATATATGGCCCAATGTTCGGGATTGGATTTAATATCATTTACATTGGTAGCAGGAGCCGCTTTGGCCTTTGATTCCGCCAACAGATACTTAATGGTTGAGTCGTTGGGTCTGATGGTTTGAGCCTGTTCCAGGAAAGCAATGGCGTCGAGATACTCACCTTTGTTCATGGAAGCCGCCGCTGAGGCTACCAAACCGTTGGCATTAAGCTGTTTTTTGGCCAAATCGATATTATTTTTTGCCTCTACATCGTCAGGCTCCAGGGTAAGTACCTTATTCCACTCCAGAAGTGCGTTGGAATAGTCTCCCTTGCTTTGAATGGAACGGGCGCTTTTTCTGGTATCATCTAACTCTGTTTGGCGAGTTGCTCTGGCTGACGATAGAAGATCTAAAACGGTTTTATTAGTGGGATCGATTTCTAAAGCCAGTTCATACTCAGAGATTGCCTCACTTAGATGTCCAGCCTTAAACTGCTCCAGGGCGCTGGCAACGCGCTTAGAAGTAAGATCCTCCCGCTTTTGATCGCTGGCTGTCAGGGCGGCATTGGCAACGATCAGGGTCATCATACTATCGGACATTGTTCTGGCCTTAACGGAAGTTTCATTAATCCCTAAAGCCCGCTCATAGAAGAATAAGGCGTCCTGGTAGCGATCTGCTCCGCGCAAACTATCAGCCGTAAACAGGTACGAGGCGAAATCATGAAGCTTCTGTTGATCAAGAGATCTCTGCCAACTGAGCTTTTCGCTTTCCACTGCCTGAGCGATGGTTTCTTCCTGCGCCTTTTTCGCGGACTGTCCGAAGGAGATACTAAGCGAAATGCGATGGCTCCCACCCAGATATTGAATATCCTCATAAGCATAATCGAGATGCAAAGAGTGATAAGCGATGCCGCCGCCAAAAGTCGCACGGTCATGGTCAAGACCGAAACGCAGCGAATAATCTTTATAAAAAGCAATTTCAAGACCGGGATGGATACTAAGATCGCGGTCTGTAATCTTCTCTATTTCAAAAACACCGGTGGCGGCATAGTTGGTATGAAAATCTCTTGAGTAGGAAAGGCCATATCGCGAGACAGTATGGTACTTGTCTTTAATATTAATAAGCTTGATACTCGGCTCGATTAAATCATTATAGCCCATGCCGAGAATTAGGCCCCTGGCAAACGACGGGCAATACTGCAATCCCAAATCAAGCCCAAAGCCATAACCGGAGTTGCTGCCAATTTCCTGACTGACTCCCTTCAAAGTCAGGCCGGCGGCAAGTCCGCGGCCGATATTGCGGCCGTAGGAAAGCCCCAAAAGCATATCTGAAGCAGTAATATCCTGATCAGGTATATTATATTGATTCCGTCCGACGAAACTTGATGTTCCCAATCGTGCGGCGGAGACTGTGAAAACACCCATAACTCCCAAAGGATGCGAAAGAGCCAGGCAATCATAATTGGTGCCCATGAAAAGCGAAGTGTGGAAGGCCGTAAATTCACTCCGGTCTATAAAGCCAGTTGCTCCAGGGTTTGAAAATGCAGATGAAGCATCTCCGCCCAGCGAGACAAAAGCCCGCCCAAGCCCCATACCTCTGGCTCCGGCACCAAGGGAAAAAGGCGACTCACGTCCGGCATCGCCCTGCGAAAATAGAAGGGGCGTCAGACAAAAAATAAAACCGATAGCAAGCGCTGCTACTTTACAACTGCGATTTTGAATTTTGCCTCCTCCCCGCTGGTCAGATTTCTAACCAAACAAATATATACCCCGGAGCGAATCTCCCGCCCCAAATCATTGGTAGCGTTCCAGGAAAGTGCATTGGAACCAGTATGCAATCCGGCTGTACCAAGAGGTTCGGCCGACGATATGGTTTTAGTCCAAACAAGCTCCCCTAAGAGCGTAAAGATCCTGATTTCGAGATCGGAAGCTGTCGGCAGGTAATAACCGATCGTAGTACCGGTTTGAGGACTGAACGGATTAGGATAGCTTGACAGTGATGCGGTAAAATTGGGTTCTAAAATCATAGTGGGATCGCCTTGCCAGTCGGCGGCCTCACCATGAATAGAAATGGCGTTAACCTGTTCCGTAGCCAGACCATTTTCGATAATAACAGCTTGAACGAGATTTGCTCCGAAACCAACTGAAAAATCGCGAATTGCGACATCAGGTCTGATCCCCAAGGTCAAAGTGAAAGGCACTTGCGCCGATGCTTCCATTCGGATCGTGTCTGTTGTAGAAAAAACGATGGCGCTGTCGCTAAGATCGATTGCGTTAAGCGTTCTTGAATCGGAAACAAGCGATGCGAATGAGAAAATCTCCGATGCCGCGACCTGGGGTGTACTACGTAACCTGAACGTTAATCCTGAAATGTCGATTGCAAAATTACCGCCAAAATCATGGTTTTGAAGCTCAAAGGAAACAAAGTCTACGCTTTGTCCCTTAACCACCGAACCTGAGTGGCCGGAAATATTGGATAAGATTAATTTTGGATATAGCTC
>DOTU01000089.1:12580-19055 GCA_003520965.1 Candidatus Zixiibacteriota bacterium | reverse complement strand
ACAGAGTTTGATGCGGTGACACCGTCGCAACCGGCGCGCTGTACAGCCTTGACGATAGCAGCGATATCAGTAACCTGTGGCGTTATCTTAATCAGTACCGGAAGCGATCCCGCGGCCTCTTTCACCCAACTCGCAGCGCGCTCGGTGGCCGATTCGCTTTGAGCAAGCATTTTGCCGGGGTCTTCGCCAATATTCCCCTGCGGGCAGGAGAAACTGCATTCGATTAGATCGGCTCCGGCGTCCTTGAGCGCTTTCACAAGAGATTGCCAGCCCTCTTTGGAGCCGGACATAATTGAGGCGGCAATCATTTTATTCGGAAATTCTTTCTTGAGAATCGTAACCCGCTTGACTACCTCATCGATATGATAAGCGCTGATAAGATCAATATTTCCCATTCCGAGAATTCGCCCGTCACCGGTAAAAGCGCTCATCATCGGATAGGCGAGGTCGACTTTCGTTCCGAGGATCGAGGTGGTCTTCAGGATAAGCCCGGCCCAACCGGCCTCAAGACCTCTTCGTGCGATCGGAAGTTCATCGGTCGACGGAGCCGCCGAGAGGATAAACGGATTTTCAAGGCGAATGCCTAAGAAATCATAGCTGAGCCTGGGTGATGTCAGTATCATTTGGATTTTTCTTTCAGATAAGTAATTATTGATTGCGCCACGCGTTTGCCGTCACGAACCGCCTCGACGATTGTTCCTTCGCCGCGAGCCCAATCGCCGGCGGCAAATATGCCGGGGACATTTGTTGAGAGATCGAGATTGGCCTTGATATCCTCCGCAAAATCCGACGAAAGCCCGATTGCGGTGATCACCAAATCGGCGTGGGTCATAAACTCGCTGCCTCGAATAAGCCGAGGTATCCGTCGGCCTGAGGAGTCGCATCGGCTGTCAAGCTCTACCCTGGCGCATTGGACTGCCTCGATCTCCCCTCCCTCGCCCATGATCTCGACCGGAGCTGTCAAGTATTCTATGATGATGCCTCTCTTCTGTACTTCCGCCAACTCCGAGTGCCAGACTTTCATCTCTGCCGGTCCGCGGCGATAATAAAGGCGCGTCTCCGATGCGCCCAAACTTGCGGCCGTAGCGGCTACGTCGAGCGATACATTACCGCCGCCGATTACAGCAACCCTTTTATCGTTCAGTTCTTTGATTTTGCCCGAACGGGCTTGCTCAAGAAAGGTGATTGCATCAATTACCTCAGGAAGCATCTCGCCCTTAATATCGGGCCGTCGATTCAAATTCAAACCGGCGGCGATGAGAACTGCATGAAAATCATTCAAGAGGGTTGAAGGATCATCTATCGCATTATTTAATTTAATTTCGATTCCAAGGTTTTCAACGTAGCTGATATCAAGCGCGATTGCCTCATCTGATAATCTAAATTTGGGGATGCTGGAGTTCGGCACTCCGCCGATATGGGAACGCTTATCGAAAATCGTGATTTTATATCCTGCATCAGCTAACTTCGTAGCCGCGCTTAATCCCGCCGGGCCGGCGCCGATAATGGCAATCTTGCCAGCACCAGGTTCAGTCCTATTATCTGATATGGTTTCAGAGCGCGAGACGAAACCGTGAAGCTCCCTGATATTAATCGCTCGATCTATTTTACTTCGGGTGCAAGCGCTCTGGCAGAATATCTCCTCAGGGCAAACCGCTCCGCAGATAGCGACCACCGGGTTAGCCTCGCGCACAACTTTAGCGGCGTGGCGAAGATTGCCGCTTTTAATCGAATAGATAAATTCCGGAATCGGAATCGAAGCAGGACAGGCTTTTTGACAAGGAGGATCGAAACAGCTCAAGCAACGCATTGCCTCAGTTTTAACCCAATCACTTCTGATTATGCTTTTATTTTCCGCTGTTGAAATTGCCATCAATATTCCTTAAGATACAAATTTTTGTAAATCGTTTTCTGTGATCTTCGAGGCCGCTTTCCTGACAGCATCGATAATCTGTATATACCCCGTACAACGACATAGATTGCCAGCCAGGGCTTGCTTGATCTGGGCATCATCCGGATTGCTGTTTTTTAAAAATAGCGCGATTGTCGACATGATCATGCCCGGAGAGCAGAATCCGCAATGTGCGGCGTCACATTCCAGAAACGCTTTTTGAATCGGATGAAGCTCATTTGCCCCAGCCGCAGCTACACCCTCGATAGTCCAAATATTGGCACCGTCAATCTGCGGAGTGAGAATGAGGCAGGCGTTTACAGGCTGGCCATCAACAATCACGGTGCAGGCGCCGCACTCCCCGACTTCACAGCCACATTTGGTACCGGTGTAGCCAAGGGCATCGCGAAGAAAACGAAGCAAAGTCCAACTTGCCGGAGCATTTCTATTAAATGCGATTCCGTTTAGGTAAAATCGAATATCAATCGTTGGCTCTGTCATATTATTTCTTACCATATTATGACGCGTTAATCCCAGATGCCTCACACAAGGCTCTCTGAACTAATCCAATCAGGACCGGCTTTTTATATGGTGTCGACCAGCGAACACCGCTTTCTTTTATCATTAGATCAGCGGCGAGATTGGCCGCATCCTCAAATAGTTCGTAAGACACCTTCTGGCGGTTTAACATTTTTTCGATCTCTGGCATTCTCGATGGCGCCGGGAAGATTGAGCCTCCGGCGATAGTAGCATTTGTTATGACATCGTTTTTATCTTTGGCGATAGTTGCAGCTAATGTCATTCGAGAGATATTCACAGCCTGCCTGCGCCCAAGTTTGAGATAAGAACAGCCCGATGGCGTAGATTGCTTCTTACATCTAATAGAATATAGAAGTTCGTCGGGCTTTATCTGTGTTTTATAGGGACCAAGCGTGAATTCATTTAACTTAACTGCTCTTCTTCCCTTTTGCGATAGAAGTACAAGCTCCGCGTCATAGTTGAGCAGGGCCGGAACAGAATCGGCGCAGGGAGAGGCGTTAATGATATTCCCGCCTACCGTACCGCGATTTCTGATCTGCCAGGAGCCGACCAGACCGGTTGCTCGGAAAAGAAGCGGAAGTTTTTCTTTAATCAAATCATCGGAGCTTAAGCGAGAATGAGTGCAGGCCGCGCCGATCTCGATAAAATTATCATCCTTTTTTATAAACGATAGGCCCAGGCGACTGATATCGAGAAGCTTTCTTTGCTGCCCGCATCTAAGCTGAGGGATCAAATCCGTACCGCCAGCGATAGGCGCAAAATCACCGGATGAGAGAATCTCCAGTGCCTCATTAAGCATGTCAGGCTGGCGATATGCGCTTAGTGCTATCAATGTTTTTCGCTCCTCGATTTAGTCGAGCCGCGCGCCCCGCTTCGCACCAGGCTTTTACCGAGGAGAACGCGCTCTAAAGTCAATGGCAGATCGCGCACGCGGAGACCCGTAGCGTTGGCCACGGCGTTGACAATGGCTGGAGCCGCTAACTCGCAGGCTGGTTCGCCGAGCGATTTCGCTCCGAACGGTCCAAGACTATCCGGATTTTCAATCAGAATAATATCGATATCGGGAATATCGCAGATTGTGGGAAGAAGATACTCATCGAAATTGGAGAGCGACGGAAGACCGTCATCCTGAGCGTAATCTTCAAGAAGAGCATATCCCAGCCCCATAGCTACACCGCCATATATCTGTCCTTTGGCACCGTTCAGGTTCAATGTCCGACCAACGTCATGCGAACTGACAAATCTTGTAACCTTAACCTGGCCGGTCACCAGATCGACTTCCACTTCAGCCAAATTTGCGGCGTACACATAGGTAAAATAAGCATCCCCCTGGCCGGTATGTTCGTCCCAGGTTGTCGTTGGCGATTTGTACCAGCCATGCGCGAACAGTGATATTCCCTTTCGAAAACAAGCGGCGGCCAGATCGCCGAAGAAAATAGATTTATCTAAAACAGATTCTATGGTCGAGCGAATTTGATTATCGGAAAATATGAGTGACGAGTCAGGGCAATCGAGCATTTCGGCTGCAACCGGTTTGATACGTTTCATTAGCTCCTGCGCGCCAACTCGGGCGGCGTTGCCCGCCATGAAACTTGTCCGCGAGGCTACGGTGGGGCCGGAATCGGGAATACTGGTCGTATCGGCGCTTAAGAACCGTATGCGATCGACGCTTATACCAAGCTCCTCGGCAACAACCATCGAGATTGTGGTGGCAGCCCCCTGACCCATATCGACCAGTCCACAGGAGACCACGGCTGAGCCATCGGTTTGAATCGAAATGGCCACACCGGCGGCGTCGGTACCCTCAGCCCCCAGCGATACGCCGCGGTAGCTGCAGGAGAGGCCGATACCCTTAGCTATCTTTGACCGATTATCTTTATTGCGATTGGCTTTCCAAATATTTCCGAATTCGATTCCCTTGGTTACATTTGAGAGCGCCTCGCCCACGCTTACTTTATGGCTCAATATCTGGCCCGTTGCGGTTGAGCAGTTATCTTTTAAAATGTTTTTCAGCCTAAGCTCTAAAGGATCAAGACCGAGAGCCTCGGCCAGTTCATCCATCAGTGATTCGGCGGCAAAGCAGATTTGCGGCGATCCGAAACCCCGCATGGCACTGGTATAGCAGTTGTTGGTATATGCGGCGAAAACATCAGTTTTAACATTGGGGACAATATAAGGTCCAGTCGCCTGGACCACAGAACGCCAGGTTACGAAGGGAGACATGGCTGAATAGGCTCCTGCGTCGGCGTGGATTGTAATTTCCATCGCTTGAAGCGTTCCATCTGTTGATGCGCCAACCTTGTATTTCAATTTATAGGGATGCCGCTTATACGATTCGCGCATCGAATCCTCGCGGCTGTTTACCATCTTGACAGGCCTACCGGTTGCGAGCGTTAGAAGCGCGCCCCTCGCGCAGATAGCGCTCATAACCTCATCTTTGCCACCAAACGAACCGCCAAGCGAAGCCTGAATCAGTCTGATTCTATTAAGTGGAAGATTCAACACGCGGGATAAGGCCCTTCGAATATTATACAAATTTTGCAGAGAACCGGTTATTGTAACGCCACCGTTTTCCCCGGGCTCGACTAAAATTGCTTCAGGCTCAATATAAGAATGTTCGATTCTCTGGGTGGAATATTCGCGTTCCAAGACTATATCCGAATGAGCAAATCCATCGGCGATATCCCCTTTTCGGACCTTATGATGAAAGCAGAGATTACCGTTCTCATGCACCTGCGGCGAATCAGATTCCAGGGCGGCACGGGGATCGGTAACTACGGGAAAAGGTTCATATTCAACTGTTATTAACGCGACTGCTTCTTCTGCAATTTCCAATGTTTCTGCGGCCACAACAGCGACTGCGTCCCCAAAGAAGCGGACCTTATCAGAACAAAGCACCATTTGATGAGGATGAATCGCCCCAAACGATTTCTCACCGGGAATATCTTTGTGAGTCAATACTGCGCGGACACCATCCAGCGCCAACGCTTTGCTTGTATCGATGCGAATTATTTTGGCGTGCGGATAATCTGAGTATTTGGATGCGCCATAAAGCTGGCCCGGTACATTGTAATCGGCGCCATATTTGGCATGGCCGGTTACTTTGTCGATTGCATCGACTCGCGGGACACGCGATCCAATCACCTTAAACTGTTCCGGTTTTGGATCAGCCATTTAGAATACCTTCAAGCCCCCGTTTAAGAAGCACTCCAACCATTTCTTTGCGGTAGAGGGCGTTTGAACGGATATCATCAATTGGACGAGCTTCCTCTTTGATAATAGAAGCGGCATCCGCGATTACCTGAGGACTCAGCGCTTTACCAAGCAAAAGCTCCTCGGTGCGAGTTGCTCTAATGACTGTCGGCGCGACTGCCCCAAGAGCTATTTTAATTGATTCAATTTTCTTATTCTCAATTATCAGGCTGGCTGCGACTGAAACTTTGCTGATAGCCAGAGCGCGCCTTGTGGCCAATCGCAGGAAGAAACCATGATTGTTCAGCTTTGGGATTTTAATCGCGGTGATCAGTTCGTTCGATTTTAAAACAGTTTTTCCCGGCCCTATGAAAAATTCCTCAATCGGAACAATTCGCTTTGATTTGCTTGACGAAAGCTCAAGCGATGCTCCAAGCACATAGAGTGGCGAGATAAGGTCCCCTGCCGGTGAACCGTTGGCAAGGTTACCGCCGATCGTGGCCCGGTTTCTGATTTGTGTAGAACCTGCCAGCGAGGCAGCCTCTGTAAGTTGCGAGGCGTGCGCTTTCAAAATATCCGATTTCTCAATTTCTGAGAAAGTGACCAGCGGGCCGATTGTAACTTCCTTCTTGGTGATCGCAATTTTATGAATCGCTTTGAGATGATCTAAGATAAGGAGTTTTGGCTGGGGATCGTCAAAACGGTCATGGAGTTTGACCAGAATATCAGTGCCACCTGCTATGGCAACCACATTTTTACCGGCTTTGGCTTTGAGAGCATCACCTAACGATTTTGGAATTAGCGGCTCTGGCAGACTCATCTTTTCTTTGCTTTCATATTAGTTGATGCTAA
>DOTU01000089.1:2286-12197 GCA_003520965.1 Candidatus Zixiibacteriota bacterium | reverse complement strand
CAGAAACCACACTGTACCGCACCGGTGTTCTCGAATGCTTCCTTTACCGGCCCCATCTCAATACCCTCGATTGTGATAATCTCTCGTCCAATTATCTGAGCTGAAAGAAGCAGACAGGAACAAACCGGCTCGCCATCGAGCAATATTGTGCAAGCGCCGCATTCGCCCTTACCGCATCCCTCCTTGGTTCCGACCAGTTCAAGTTTCTCGCGCAACAGATCGATTACCCGTTCGCCGCCTGATGCTTCGATAGATATATCATTGCCATTTAGTTTAAATCGTAATTTCATTTGTTTAGTCCTGCCCAAATCTTCTCAGGGGTAATCGGAAGTTCTTTTACTCGTACCCCGCAGGCGTTGTAAACAGCGTTGGCAATCGCCGGGGCGATACCCATTAGGGGCTGCTCGCCAAATCCCTTGGCGCCCGATGGCCCCCAAGGGTAAGGATGCTCGACTATGATCGGAATGATCTCCGGTTGGTCCTCAGCGGTGGGAATGATATATGTTGAAAACTCCGAGTTCTTTATTGCTCCGTTTTTATCGGCAGTCATGTCTTCCATCAGGGCATATCCGATCCCCTGCAGCGCTCCGCCCTCGATCTGCCCCTCAACCAATGCCGGATTTATCGCCTTGCCAACATCATGCGCTGACCACAGTTTTAAGACCGTGACCTCGCCCGTCTCGCGGGTCACCTTGACCTTGGCCAGGTTGGTCGCCCAGGCATAAACGATATAAGCGTCACCCTGCCCAGTGCTATCATCGAAACTTGCGGGAGGCGAAATGACCCAACCCTCGGCGGAAAGCGGTAAGCGCTTCAAACTGCATGATTTGATGACATTTAATAGCGGTAGTTTATCGTTGCCGGCGAAAACTGATCCTTCGTCAATACTAATTTCGGAGATTGGATGATTTGTCAGCAGGCTTGCTTCCTCCAGCAAGACGCTTTTTATTTTTATGCAGGCATCCTTCAACGCATTACCCGACATGAGGGTAGATCGCGATGCTACAGTTGGGCCGGAATCGGGCACGCGGCTGGTGTCGGTAGGAAGCATCCCGACCGATTTAAGGGGTAATCCCAATTCATCGGCGGTGATCTGCGAAAGCACTGTAGTCATCCCCTGCCCTATTTCGGTGGTGCCGACAGAGAACAGCGCCGACCCGTCGGCATGCAAGATTACCCTGGCTCCCGTTCGAGCTAAAGCTTTTCCTCCCGCTCCAAGGCCAACGCCGTAATAGATTGTTGAAAGGCCGTAACCAACTCCATCCTCTTTAGAAGCTTTGGGAGACCAACCGGAAACTTGTACTACTTTATCGAGCGTCTCCTCAAGACCAACACTGTTTTCAAGCTTCTGCCCGGTGACCGTTGTATCGCCAACGCGAAGGATATTTCTCTTGCGGAACTCAAGCGGGCTGATTCCAATTCGCTCGGCAAGTTGATCCATCTGGGATTCGACAGCAAAAAGTATCTGCGGCGAACCAAAGCCGCGGAATGCGCCGGTTGGCACTTTATTAGTGGCCACAGCGTATGTTTTTACGTTCACATTTTCGCAACGGTACGGTCCGACAGAATGCGCGGTTCCCCGGAAAAGAACCACAGCCGAAAGGGTAGCATAGGCGCCTCCATCGATCACATACTCGGCCTCGACGGCTCGCAGGATACCCTCTTTTGTTGCACCAGATTTGTAATGCACCCAGGCGGGATGGCGTTTTGAGGTTGAGATCATATCTTCGGAGCGATCATATACAAGCTTGACCGGCCGGCCAAGTTTCCAAGCGGGAAGAGCAACCTGGCAAGCTAATAGCGAGGGCACATCCTCTTTGCCTCCGAATGCGCCGCCGGTGGCGCATTGGATGACACGCACTTTGCTTTCGGCGAGACCCAGAATTGTTGTAATGGCCTTCCTGACATAGAAAGGACACTGCATCGAACCACGAATTTCGATAGAGCCATCGGGGTAGGGTATGGCAATCATTGCCTGAGGCTCGATATAAGCATGCTCCTGGTATGGAGTGCGGTATTCGTTTTCGATAATAACGTCGCAACCCTTAAAGGCTTTCGCCGCGTCGCCCCGGACGATTCTCATTTGCTTGAATATGTTATCATTTCCAAAGAGATGAATATCGGGATGATTGCGGGATTGGAGAGGATCGAGGAGCGGAGTTAGCGGCTTTATATTTAACTCAATCTTTTTGGCGGCGGCTCGCGCCGATCTTCTATCATCAGCAACCACCACCCCAATCGGCTCGCTGATATAATTGACAAACTTCTCAGCTAAAAACGGCTGGTCATCGATTACAATCGGGATACAGTTTTTGCCGGGGATATCTTTGTAGGTGAATACGCCCTTCACACCTTCATGCCTGAGGATACTATCAGATGATATTTTTTTTATTTCTCCTCGGGCGATTGGTGAGCGCACAACCGCCGCGTGAAGCATGCCATGATACTTGTAATCATCGGTGAAAAGGCCGGCCCCCTTCACCCGATCGGCAGCTTCGGACCTGATAACTCTTTTCCCGACAACACTCATGAGTTTCGCGCCTTTTCGAGATCATCGCGCGTATCGATATCCTTAAGTACTCCAGGATCATCGCAACGAAACTTTACAACCATTGCCTCATGGTTTTTAATGATATCTCTCAACGTAATATCATCCGCCACCATGAGGATCTGTTTGATTATATCGCGAGGGAGTATTATCGGATGACCTCTTTTATGATCGTGAACAGGGACAATAATTCGGTTGGGACGTTTGACAAAGCCATCGATCATGAGGTTATAAGTTTCGGTTTTTACAAAGGGATGATCAACTAAGGTAACCAATGCCCCGCAGACATCATCTTTGATTTTGGACAATCCGCTTTTAAGGGATGAGAATTGCCCCTTCTCCCAATCGGGGTTAATCGCGTAATCGATCCCCAGCCGGGCTGCTTCACCGCTTATCTTATCGGAGTCGCTCCCACAAACGACGATAATCGGTTGGCAGTTTGTCTTTTTGAGGTGACCAACAATTATCTCAAGAAAGCTGACCCCGTCAATTTGGGCCGTTGCCTTGCAGCCACCAAACCTCTTGCCCTCACCTGCCGCTAAGATAACAGCGCCTATTTTATCGCATGGATTAGTCTTCATCTGTTGTGTTTGTAATTACACTCCGCCCATAGTTAGAGCCATAATCGATTTGCATGTATGCAGTCTGTTTTCCGCCTCCTGGTAGACCACAGATTGCGGTCCGTCGATGACCTCGTCGGTCACTTCATTGCCACGATCTGCCGGTAAACAGTGCATGTAAATAGCCTCTTTTTTTGCATGGGCCATCATCTTCTTATCGCAAATCCAGCTTTTATAGTTGGCAGCGAGCTTGAGCGCTTCCTCCGGTTTCCCAAATAGCTCCAATATTCCCCAGCTTTTAGGGTAGACCACATCGGCGCCATCGAATGCCTCTTCCATGCTGTTAGCAATCGTAAACTTCCCCCCGCCCTCGACAGCATTTTGTTTAGCGAGCGCAATCTGATCGGGTATAAGTTTGAATTCCGGAGGATGGGCCAGAGTAACATCCATGCCATATCGTGTCATCAAAGTGATTAACCCCTGCGGAACCGATAACGGCTTGGCATAGCTGGGAGCGTAAGCCCAACTGACAGCGATCTTCTTGCCTCGAAGATCGTCTCCGAAACGTTCGCGAATCGTCATCAGGTCGGCCAGCGTCTGGAATGGGTGGTCGATATCGCACTGCATATTGAAAACCGGCACCGTGGCATGTTCGGCCACCGCGCGCATATAGCTGTTCCCCTCGCCGGGGACAAGATCGTGCCTGATAGCAATACCTTCACCGTAGGTTGAGAGGATAATCCCCATATCTTTGGGGCTTTCGCCATGAGCCACCTGCGAGGTTGAGGCCTCTATAAAGTGGCCGTGACCTCCCAGCTGGGTGATACCGGCCTCAAAGGAGTTTCTGGTGCGGGTTGATTTATCGAAGAAAAATAGAAAAACCGTTTTATCTGTCAGAAGCCGATGAGGAATACCCTGGTGCTTTTTATTTTTAAGATCGCTTGCGAGCTTCAGGGCCTCTTCAATTTCGTCTTTTGACCATTCCTGAGTTGTTATATAGTCTCGTCCAAACAATTTATTCATCGTTTACAACCACCTTTAGAAAAAGTGAGCCATCATCAAATATAAATACCTTCTAATTGATAAAATAAGCCAATATCTGCCCTCTTGGCAAGCCAATTCAGGGCGGTAAATCGAGTATGAAAGTGCTCCTAATTTGAGATATTCTGGCTTTTACTCCTCTTAAGATATCTTCCCTGTCCCATCTTCCCGATGAACTTACCGTTTTGGGCGATAATCAGGCCGCGGCTTATGGTAATTACCGGATAACCGGTCAGCTTGAACCCGTCATACGGAGACCAATCACAATTAGTCTCAAGATTATTATGGGATATAGTCACCTTTTTATGGGAATCAAATATTACCAGATCGGCATCGGAACCGATCGCAATCGTCCCTTTTTTAGGATAAAGGCCGAAAAGCTTCGCGGGATTTACGCAAAGAAGCTCGATCATCCTCGAAAGCGAAATCCTGTTTTTCTCGACGCCATAAGAATATAATAATGGCAGTAGCGTTTCTACTCCGGGAATTCCATAAGGTATTTTAGTGAAATCGCCGTGCCAACGATTCTTCTGTTTGGATGTGAAAGTGCAGTTATCGGTGGCTATTACGGAAATAGTACCATCAGCAATACCCTGCCAAAGCGCTTGTTGATCGGCTTTTTTCTTTATTTGAGGACAGGTGGCGTAGAGATAGCCATCAGGTTTTTTGAAAACAGAATCATCGAATAGTAGATAATGCGGGCAGGTCTCCGCGAAAACCTGAACTCCGCGAGCTTTTGCCTTTCTGATAATTTCCAAACCTTCAGCGGTTGATAGATGCACAATATATAGCTTGCCGCCGGTGGCTTCGGCCCATCCAACCGCCCGCGAGATCGCCTCGGCCTCAATAAAATTAGGGCGGGATAGCACATGGCAATAAGCTCCGAAGCGTTTCATATCGGGCTGATTATGATATCGCTCAATCAGTAGGTCCAACACGCCAGCTGATTCTGCATGCACAGTCACCATCGCGCCATGTTTGGATGTCTCTTCAAGCGCGGAATAGAGAGCAGCGTCATCGCTCATCAGGCCAGCTATGGCATAGATCATATACATCTTAAATGATGAAATGCCGCTGGCCGCGATTTTTGAGATTTCGCTCTTCGTTTGCTTATTCCAATCCGTGGGGACTGCGTGAAGCGCGTAATCAATCGCGACCTTGCTATCGGCCTCTTTGCGCCGGTCTCGAATAGCCTGAGTAAGCGACTGTCCTTTTTTCTGAATCGCAAAATCGATCACTGTAGTAACTCCGCCACAGACCGCCGCTCTGGTTCCGCTGGCGAAATCCTGGGCGGTCACAGTGCCGCCTGCCGGAAGCTGGAAATGCACATGGGCATCGATAACACCCGGCAACACCAGCATCCCGCGAGCATCGATGACAGTCCTGGCCTCCGGGCGGATGTTTCTACCGATGGCTTTGATCTTGCCCTTATCGATTGCGATATTGGCAGTCAATGCTTTTTTATCGGTGACAACTTTACCGTTTATTATTAATAAATCCATTTATTATTTCCCATAATGCTGTATAAATAAATTTCCCTATTACATTGATTTGTAGGGGCACAATTTATTGTGCCCTCTTCTTTATATCCTTAATTAGATACCTCTGCTTTATGCGGGGGGATTGCTTCATCCCGCTAAGAGCGGGATTCGCAATGACGCCTTTTTTATTTCTCTTTTCTCTTTTTGTATTCCCTCAACGCCAGAGCGATTTTTTCCGCGGTTATCGGCATTGATTTTATTCTGATACCAAGAGCGTCCTCAACCGCATTGGCGATAATTGGCGCGGCGGGGATCATGGTATGCTCTCCCATACCGCGCGCTCCGAATGGGCCGTCAGGCTGCGGGACCTCGACCAAAATCGGCACCACTTCATCGGGGATATCCATCGCGGTGGGGATTTTGTAATCGGTGAAATTGGCATTCAGAATTTTGCCATCCTTATTGAATCTCATATCCTCATAAAGTACGGTGGCAATACCCTGAAGTAAACCGCCCGCTACCTGGCCTTTAACCAAATCGGGGTTGATTGCTTTACCCAGATCGACCGCTAAAGTCACTTTGGGTATATGCATCTTGCCCGTTTCTTTATCGATTTCCAGAATTATTCCGGCGGCTCCCACTGTGTAATGCACATTGGGATGTCCTCCCTGGCTGGTCTCGGGATCACTTGAGGCCGAGGCAAACTCCGGCATAAACATACCACGGCCAACAATCGGCCCGCCGCGGAAGGTGCCGTCAGGTTGCATAATCCCGCCGATGACGATATCCTTTAGCGGCAACGAAAAGGTTGAATCGGTTTTTGATTTGATACATTCATCTTCAAGGTAAAGCGAGGCTCTATCCTTGCAAAGCCCGCGTTCAACAACATCAAAAATCTGTTCTCTGGCATCGACCGCAGCACGCTCAACTGCCGTGCCGCAACCCCAGGTGATATGTGAGGCAACAGTCTGCCATTCGTAAGGGTTGCGGTCGGTATCGGGAAGCTCAACCCGAATCTTCTCCGGCGGAACCGTTAATATTTCAGCGGCAATCTGGGCCATAACTGTCAAAAACCCCTGACCGATTTCCATAGCCGAAACCATAAGATTAAGGCTGCCATCCTCATTGAATTTTAGGAATGCGGTTGATGATGCGTTGGGGGGCATGGCCGGCGCTTTCCAGAATAACGCAATACCTTTTCCAATCGCTTTTTTGGGATTATCCGATTTTGTCTTCTTGCCCCACTCGATCTCGCGGGCAACCTTATCGATTGCCTCAATCATCCCAT
The DNA here is from genome assembly GCA_003520965.1 of Candidatus Zixiibacteriota bacterium. Lineage (GTDB taxonomy): Bacteria > Zixibacteria > MSB-5A5 > UBA10806 > UBA10806 > UBA10806. The sequence goes on along the minus strand of DOTU01000089.1, from coordinate 5,279 downwards.
TAGGATTCATTTCGGCGCCATAAGCCAGCGAATCGCCCTCGCGTATGGCGTTTAGCCTGCGGAACATAACCGGATCAATACCCAATCTCTTCGAGACCTCATTGATATGCGATTCCAATCCGAATAGAAATTCCGAATAGCCGAATCCGCGATATGGTCCTCCGGGAGGAAGATTGGTATAAACACAAACCGAATCAATCGTGACATTCGGAATACGGTATGGCCCGGTGGCGGAAAGCCCGGCGGCGTTGACAACATTAGCGCCATATTCAACATAAGCGCCGGCGTCCCAATGAAGGATTTGTTCAAGAGCAGTGATTGTACCGTCATGCTTTGCACCAAGTTTAATTTTAGCCGATAAGCCCTGCCTTTGATAGGTGTTATAAAACTCCTGTGATCGTGACCAGAGAATCTTAACCGGATTGCCGCGCACAGCAGTTGCTAACGCCGCCGCCAGAATCTCCATCGAAACTCCGGCCTTACCGCCGAACCCGCCGCCAACAAACGGCGAAAGCACCCGAATATCTTTATGGGTCAGTCCCAACGGCGCCAGCGCTTGAGCAAATAAGTGTCTCTGTGTAAATGGTGATTGCGAGGCGGTGTAAACGGTGAGCCGGCCCGAGTAATCATAATGCCCGATTGCGCCGTGAGTCTCGATAGCGCAGTGGGCATAGCGGGGGACTGTGTAATCATCCTCCAAAACGAGATCAGCCTGGGCAAAGCCTTTCTCCATATCCCCCTTACGCACTTTTCGCCAGTGAGCGATATTGGTACCGCCTTTTGGGAAAAACCAGGGGACATGATTATAATCAGCGAGATCAGGATGAATCAGAGTGGGATTTTGCGCAAGCGCATCCTCGGTTGTAAGCACCGATTCCAGCGGCTCATAGATAACCTTGATAAGTTGCGCCGCTTTCTTGGCGGTCCTGATATCTCGCGCGATTACTGCCGCCACCTGTTCGCCCACAAAGCGGACTCGATCCTGAGCGAAGATATGACGATCGTGCATATAAAGGCCAAATCTATAGGGAAAATCTTTGCCGGTGACAACCTTCACTACGCCGGGCACTTTCTCCGCTTTGGAGATATCGATCTTTTTAATGAGGGCGTGAGGATAGGGGCTTTCGATAATTTCAGCATAAAGAAGATTGGGGCCGAAATCGATATCATCTATAAACTGAGCGGCTCCGGTTATTTTGACTTTACCGTCGATTCTGGGGCTGGACTGCCCCACATATTTTAGCTTACCCATATTTTATTCCTCCGCTCAGCTTGATCGGAGATAGCCTCGATTATCGGCGTGTATCCTGTACAGCGACACAGATTGCCTGAGAGCGTTTCTTTGATTTCCTCTTTCGATGGGGCCGGGTTCTCCTCTAACAGCTCAGTGGTGGAAAGAAGCATCCCCGATGCGCAGAAGCCGCATTGGAATGAGTTGTGCGCCAGAAATGATTCTTGAAGCGGAGTTAGCTTCCCATCAGCCATCAGACCTTCAAGCGTGGTGATCTCGGCGCCATCGATCTCTATTGCCAGCACTAAACAACTGCGTACCGTTTTACCATTGAGGAGTACCGTGCAAGTGCCGCAGTCACCCCTATTGCAGCCGCACTTGGGCGATTTAACGCCAACCCTATCGCGAAGCATTTCTAAAAGGATTTCGTATGGTTCAACATCGAGACTGTATTTCTGGCCGTTAAGCTTGAAATTGATTTTCATACCGCCACACCCCCGATCTGCTCGGTGACATTGATTCCATATTCGGGGCCAACACCTGCCAAGCGGCTCACTGCCGTTCTGAGTGCGCGCTCAAACATCACCTGGCACATCTGCAAGCGATATTCTTTGGATGCCCTGATATCGGTAATGGGAGTAACGATCCCCGGTATGAGCGCCTGAGCGTGAGCGATTAGAATATCGGTAATCTCTTCCTCGCCGAGCAGTTCCTCGATTTGCCTGGCGCGAATTGGAACAGGTCCCACAGATCCAAATGCCACGCGGTAGGTATGATCAGCCAACGCCAGCACCAAAACGCTGGCTTGTGCCAGGTCCTCCCCGGTGTATCGTCCGAGCTTGGCATAACATCCGGCGTTTTTTTTCTTTGGTATTGTTATCTCGATACCAGTAACCAACTCTCCCTTTTTAAGGGCGGTTTTTCGAGGGCCACGGAACCAATCGAAAATCGGAATACGCCTTTTGCTTTTTAAGCTTTGAACGATAATCATTGCATCAAAAGCGCTAAGAAGCGGCCCGCTATCCATACAAGGAACGGCCGAGCAGATATTTCCAACCATTGTGGCTCTATTACGAATCCCCACCGAACCTACCGTTCTGGCAACCTCCGCAAACACCGGCAGACGTTTTTTAATAACACTCGATTTGAGAATTTCGGAGAAAGTAACCAGAGCGCCAATCGATAGTTTGCCATCCTTAAACTGAATTTTATTTAGTGATGACAATCCTTTGATATCGATCAAAAAATCGGGCATTGCAATCCCCTCTTTGATCTCGTTGATGATATCAGTTCCGCCCGCGAAAACCGCCGCCCCCTTATGCTTAGAGAGCAATCGAAGAGCCTCAGTTATCTTTGCAGGTTTGAAATATTCGAAATCGTGAACTATCGGCATAACTTCTCCCCTATTTATTCGGAGGCATGAAAGCCACGATACGGCACATCGCCGATTCCAATTCAATCCCACGTAATGGGAAACAGCCAATCCAGGCCCGCTGATTGGAGAGCTTATCAATCTCGCCCCCCAGGTTTTCGGCGTGAACAATCTTCTTGGGGAATAGATTCAGGTGCATCACTTGATAGTACTCGTCCGGGGGAAACATCTCGTCCCATGATTTGCCGTAAGTATCGAGTAGCTTTTTCTCGGCTGCATTAAAGGGATCGGGGTGCCATTTGCGGATGATCGTATTCATCGGATGATCGGCGCTGCCGCAATCGACACCGATCCATTTGATCTTCATTTTGGTTACCCACTTGTGAAATT
>DOTU01000089.1:1718-1909 GCA_003520965.1 Candidatus Zixiibacteriota bacterium | reverse complement strand
TCCATCAACATTTCAGGAGAATAAAGACCATAGTCGTCGACAGCGTCGGAAATATCAACGATCGCTCCCGGCCCGATCCACTCGGTCATAGGCACCTGACCGATTGAGCGCCCCGATGCGTGGAAATGAATCTCGCCATCCATGTGGGTGCCGACATGATTGCTGGTGGTGATGATCTGCCCGTTGGCTCC
>DOTU01000089.1:987-1459 GCA_003520965.1 Candidatus Zixiibacteriota bacterium | reverse complement strand
TGCCCCATGTGCGCGCCGGCGATACGCTTAAAATACTGAATCCCCAACGGCATATAACTCGGCCAGGGTGGCGTATGGATACTAAGCCGCTGGGTGAGATCGTAAACTTTGACACCATCCATAAATTCAAGGAACTTATCGATTTTCATAAACGCTCCTTTGTATCATCAATTGACTTCGCCAAACCCATATATGCCCGCGCGAATGGCTCAGGCGGGGCGTTAAGCACTCCTGCCCCTATTTGCCCTACTCCGGCCTCTTTATGCGCGACGCCGGTATCGATAAACGGAAGGATATTATTTTCAACAACTTTTATGATATCAATCCCGGTTGGCACGCCGCGGAAATCAAGATAGGGGATTTGATAAGCTTTATTCTCAGAGGCCGTAATCTCATACATTTCCAGCGTATAGTTTTGGGCATCTTTGGCGCTGCCGCCTATAAATCCGACGATGGCCGGAGCAGAGGCGAT
>DOTU01000089.1:0-622 GCA_003520965.1 Candidatus Zixiibacteriota bacterium | reverse complement strand
GGACCTGTGAACCATTTTCCGCCGGTTCCAGAGAGTTGTATTCCGAAATCTACGCCGTTTCTGGCCATCGTTACGGCGATACTGCTATACTCCACGTCTCTGGCCGCGTCAAGCGAGGCCTTGGCGGCGGCCATCGAAAGATTTAAAAAGGAATGATCGTTTGAGTTGATAAACTCAAGAACCTTAGCCGCGTTCTCTGAATCTGCGCTCGTTCTAGTAATCGCCGGAGCGAGCACTCTATACAGCAGCGATGTCGCCGCGCGGTTTCTGTTATGAAGCTCGTCACCCATGTGCAGAGCCTGAGAAATGATGCTTTTTAGATCAATTGATCCAATCTTTTCAATTGCTTTTTTCAACGTTGGATAGATTACGGTTTCCATCCATTTGAGCCTGATGATAACATCATCACTATACGCGCCGTAACGAAGAACCTTGCCCAATCCCTCGTTCATGGTCCCGAAAGATAGATTTCCGAAAGTCTCATTTTTCACGATAAAAACCGGCATCGATTGCGAGATAATCCCCGCCATCGGCCCCACGGCAGCATGTTCATGGCAAGGGGCAAATTCCATCTTGGGAGCTAAAGCTTCGGCCTCTGCGCGATCTTTGGCCATCCCCTCAT
>DOTU01000355.1 GCA_003520965.1 Candidatus Zixiibacteriota bacterium | reverse complement strand
TCCTGGCGTTAATTTTTGCCGGCAATGTTGGGCTACGTATTCAGTATATACTTATTGCTGACTCAGGATCACATCTCCCGATGCATCGCTCGATTCTTCATCGTCATAAATGTACTGATCGTTGTTTTCTACATTGCTCTGATCCTGCCAGGAATTTCCTATAGCCCAGATTGTATTAGGGCTTCCATTAAAGACAAGATAATGGTAGGATGCGTCGCCGCAGTTTCGAATCGTATCATTCCCGGCGCTATTGGTATTGTTCGTTCCAAGATCGGGCCGGCTTAAGTTGCGAATCTCGAGGCCATACTTCGGGCAATTATAGATGTAATTATTGCGCAATATGGGAGCGCATGAATCGGCCGTAACAATGCCGATCGAATCTCCGATAATTCTATTGTTCGAAACAACGGGCCGAGGATTTGGTCCGCCGCTGACATAGATACCGATATAATTCTCGGTTATCTGATTTCCCGTTAATGTGGTAAAGAAACCGGGACGGAGCCAGATTCCAACTCCCATCGAGTTTGAGGATGATATGCAAAGACTTGTTAGGGTAATTGCATCGCCGTTAATCTCAAAGATAGCGTCTAGCGTTGGGTTCATGCCTCCGGGGCCGATCACAAAGGTTGAATCGCGATTACTTCCCTGAACCGTAACGCCGGCCGGTACTTGCAGCGGAAAATGCTCGCCGGTCGCTTCATTGTACTCCCCTGAACCAACCAGTACAAATTGACCCGAATGAGCGCGGCTCAAAGCTTTGGTGATTGTCCTGTAGGGATGCCATCTTGTTCCCAGGCCGGTGGTGTCGGAGCCGGTGATCTGTACGTGTATCTTATCGGGATCGATCAATATAGCCCAGGCTGTTGCGTATTTGGCCAGATCTGCCCGGGCGCTTACCGTTATCATAACCGAATCAATATTGGCCGGCAAGTCTGAGGGAGCGGTGTAGCTGCCCGTAGAGTCGATTGTGCCATTGGCAACTCCGCCATCTATGCTCCACGTTACCGAGTGATTATCGGTTCCAGCGATAGTGCAATAGAAATGAACGGTGGTTCCCAGGTCAACGAGCGCCCTGACTGGTTCAACCGTTATTGTAATTCCTTGATTATTATCGGTTGGCTTGTCGCTGCCGCATGCGAATATCAGTAGTGCCAGAATGGCTGGAATGGCTGACTTTCTCATATTATCTCTTTCCTGCGTCTTTGGGTAAGGCTAATCGGGTTTATTCGAAATTTAGCATTTAAGATTTGCTCTTTTTCTTGGTCTTTTTTGCTTCCTGGGCTTTCTTTGCCAGAGCCGTCTGAATCTTCTCTATCTCTCCGAGGATATTATCGAGATACTCCAGATTGAGTTCGCGGTGAAGTTGATTTTTCCTGGTTTTCTCCTCGTCGGTTTCCTCGGGCAGAGCCTCGACCTTCTTCCGCAGATCAGCCAGCCGGCTTCGCGCAGTGCGCTTGCTTAATCTCTCCTGATACATCAGGATAATGGCCCAGGTGAGAAGTATTAAAACCAGAATGAGGGCAACAAGCGAGAAGTAAGAGATAAAACTTTCCATCACCACAAAGTTAATCTCCACTTATCCCATGTCAAGCTAAAAGAAGAGCAGGAACGGCATACATCCGTGAAAAGCCGCTGATGCATCGAGGTCGGCTACAGAATTCCTGAGGTTTTTCCCAATAATTTTTAAACCAATCCATACTTTGCTATATCCTTAGATACGCTTATTAATCCCGGTTCGCTTCTTACCCAATCGCGAGCGCTGGAAAATTCCCAGTCAGTCGGCTCGACTGCCAACCCTTTTCTAACAGGCTCGTTGTGCAAATGATCGAGTTTGGCCCGGAATTGCGCCTGAGTGCCGATAGCCAAATTATCGAATCTGTTCATCCACGGCTTAAACTTATCCTTGCGATAAAGCCGCTCATGAAACTCGCCATGCTCCTGAGCCACAATTGCCCGCGACGACAACCATTTGTAATTATAGATAAACCCCGGCAAATCATAAGACCCCTGAAAACCCACTAACACATATAGTGTCGAGGGGAGAAGGGCATAACCAAGTATTTCTCCGTCAGCCTCATTGGCGGCCCTCTTAAGCTGTAAAACCGCCTGACGAGCCAAATACTCCAGCTTGAAAATCGGCATCAAATCTCTGGTGGGAGTGGTCAAATAGATTAGTGCCGGTCCCTTTTTCTCGATTCGCGTTATAATTCGCATATCCCATATTAACCATGAGCAAGGGCTAAAGTCAATGTCATCATGGCCCATATTGTCGAACGGTCAAGCCCTCATTATCCCGACAGCCACGATCTACAAATTTTAGCGCCGATATTCGCTTCATAACAGAAAATAATTTAATTTTCGTGAATATCGTAAATGAGGGGAACCGGCCGGTTGAATGATATGTTAATGCAAATGAATGTGAAAATCATTATTAACATGGAGGAGCTACATGAAGAAAATATCAATAGCAATGCTGGCGCTGTCGGTGATGTTTATCGCGGCCAATTCCCATGCCTGCGGTAATCAAAGCAAGGCGGACGTAAACAAATCCAAAGCTGAAAATCACCTATCAGACGCAAAAGGGGAGATGAGTTCAACCGATGCCTGTCAAAGCGATGTGAAAGCGACTGCCTCCTCAAGCGCTGGAGAAGCGAAGGTGATCACAACCGAATACAAAGCCGATAACAAGGATAACTGCCCCGGTGCAACTGCGTCAATGTCCGGAAGCTGCTGCGCCGCTAAGACCGGCAATGCTTCCGCATCGAAGATGAAAGCGGAGACAACCAAATCCAAGGAGAAGACGACGGTTTTGGTCCCCGTTGCATCAACTGATTTATATGCAATAACCCAGAAGTAAATTTAACCTGAAATAAAAAGGCTGGATCGCAAGCGGTCCAGCCTTATCTATTATTATATGCCGCGGATCGAGTACCAGTCGCGGCTTATTGTATTATTATCCCCAGTATTGGCGGGGTATTAGATGTATTAAGTTTGAGCCTGCCTTCTAAAATTCCTCCTCGATGTCTTCTTCTTCGATTTCATCGCCATAATCGTCGAGTTCCTCGGCATCGATACCGAACCGTTCTTCGCTATCGGCATCGGCACACTCTTTACTGCAGTATATTTCGCCGTCACGACGAAATGGCTTGCCATTGAAATCGATACCGCAGTACGCGCATTCCATAAAATCCTCCCGAAGGGCTATTTCGTTTTAAAGCCTGTCCCGCTATGCTTGCTTACACAGGACCGCGTAATTTATTCCTATCTTCGTCAAAAAAACACCCGTATTTAACTCAAAAACCGATAATTTATGCTTTTTTGACATACCCCTTTTTTCGTGGGTTGTAACGTGCCTCACATGGCATTTGTTCCCCGCATGTCGCTCCTTGGAAAAGGCAAAACTGATACGCTAATAGTTCCGATATCTCCTTGAAAAAAACATTCTGGTATCGTTTTTGCCTCATTCGTCTCTCGCAAACGCCGCAAATAAGAACAAATCGGTAAAATGTCAACTATTTTTTATTATTTTTAAGATATTTTTTAGGTCGTTTTACAAATTTACATATCACTAAAATAGTATGAATGACAACAGCTTAGGCGTTAGATTCGGGATATCCGTTAATACTGTAGCCAGCATTTACTGGGGCCCGGCTTTGGGTTAAGCTAGAAACCAAGCCGGTCGTTTAAATCGGTATCAAAGACTTAACAAGCACTTATTTTAAAATGATAATGCGGATTGGAAACCATTGGCGTTACAAAGGGGGTTTTCATATCATGCCCTGAATATAAAGGGCTTTTTTGTAACAATTAGGTCAGGGAGTAGAACGGACTAAAAGCATGGGAATTATCATCTTCATTACGATTGCGCAGCTAATCATTATTCTGGCGCATACCTTTTTATATTACTCCTGGGCTCATTTTTTCCACTTTAGCAATCCTGCTCAATTAAGAACCTTAGGCATTATCCTGGGGATACTCTCGATAAGCTTTCTCAGCGCATCTCTTCTAGTCTTCTGGCGGGATAATATTATCATTAAAGCGGTCTATTATCTGGCAGCTATCTGGTTGGGGCTACTTTTATACCTCTTTTTAACCACCTTAATAGCCTGCATCATCGAAGGCGCAGTACGGTTAAGCGGAACGAATTTAAATATCGGGATAGTAGCTGGGATCTTGGTAGCCGCCTCCATTCTTTATTCGGTCTACGGTCTCTGGAACGCCTCCAATCCCAGAACGCGCCATATTACGGTGGCCATAAAAAACCTACCGCCGTCCTGGAAGGGCCGAACGGCGGTGCAGATTTCGGATGTTCATCTTGGTACGATTTGGGGCCGTCGCTTCATGGAGCGCATAATTGGTAAAATCGCGGAGATAAAGCCCGATATGCTCTTTATTACAGGCGATCTTTTCGATGGCGAAGGAGATGATATGGCCGGCGAAATTGCGCCGCTTAAAAGTCTATCTCCGCCTCTGGGCACCTATTTCATTACCGGTAACCATGAAACTTATCTCGGGATCGCCAAAACGGTAAAAGCTCTCTCAGACATTCCTCTGACCTTCCTAGACGATCAAATGGTTGATCTCGACGGGGTACAGCTTCTGGGGATATCATATCCGTTAGCCGGCGAGCATAAAAATCTGGATTCGACTCTGCAAGTTCTCGATCCCGAAAAGCCCAGTATTGTCCTGTTTCATTCTCCCGTGCATATCGAACTTTTCAAGCGCCACCGGGTTAATCTGCAACTTGCTGGCCATACCCACCAGGGACAAATCTGGCCGCTCAATTATATTACCGATAAGGTTTACAATGGTTACGATCGCGGTTTGCATCTCGACGGTGATTACAATCTGTATACCAGCGTTGGTACTGGAACCTGGGGTCCTCCAATGCGCACCGGTAACCATCCTGAAATCGTGGTTATCACCTTTAAATAGTATAGTTATCATCTATTAAAAAATTAACGGAATTGGGTGTCATAATTTATAATACCCCCAATTCCACTTTGCTGGAAGAGCAGATACTTTGCTTAAATTAGCGAAATATTTGTATTAACGCCGGGCAGAGCTTAGAGAATCATCTCTTATTTCGGAGTAATATGCCGTTAATATCTCATTCTTATGCGCTGGGAGAAAATTGATTTTTATCTTGGATTCCAAGCGCACCTGATAAACCTGATTGTTGCCTGCCTCGAAATTCCCCTCGCTTACAACTTGAACCGTAGAATCTTGCAAATCCATGTCGCCCCACGAAGCCCGGTAGGTGGCGCCGTTGATATAATAGTGGGATGACAGGTTGCCCGCGGTTGTACGTCCGTGACATTCAATATGCCATTTAGCGGCACCTATTCCGGCTTTGGCGGCCTCATTGGCAACTTCATCGGGAATTGAGGTGGCCGAGATTGTGTTCTTATCGGATCTGGTTACTATGGTAGCCATGGAAAGCACTGCGGCTACAAGGACCGCTATTATTGAGAGAACCAGAACCGGAATATCTGTTTCACTTTTTAACGAACGGTTCATGCTATCCACCCATCCAATTGGTGCATCTTCTTGCAGATATTGCCCTGAAAAGGACCTGCAAAATGCGGTTTAAGCCAGTATTTTACAATAGGTTGCATCTTATCTAGAAGTATATAATGGCAATTTTAATGCCCAATTTGAGAAGATTATTAACTCCCACTGATCAAGTGGAGAAAATGACATAAAGCAGCAGGTGATAGTGCGGGCGGAATTCATTCCGCCCGCCGCAAGTTATTTTTTTAATTTCCCAATTGGGCTTCTAGCGTTTTGAAATGGGATTTGATATCGCTGATATTATCGGCCTCAGGATTTTCGTTTACAAAGGTTTTTAGCCAACTTACCGCCTTGGCGGGATCTTTCAGGTTATTTTCATAGATATCTGCCAGACGAAGCGGGGCAAGCTTCCCTTCGGGAAGCTGTGGATATTTCTCATGTAATAGAGCCAGTTGCTCGGCGGCCTTATCGAAATCGCCATTTTCGCTATAAGCCCGGACCAGGTATCCCAACGCCCGTGAGCAGGCCACCGCGTCCGATGAGCTTTTCTCAATATATTTATTGATATATTCAACCGCGCTTTCAAACGCCTTTCGGGCCTGTTCTTTCTGGTTAGCGGTCCTGTAATGAACCGCAATATATAACGCTGCTTCAAAAGCCTCATTCAAACCCGGGAATGTGGCCTGGACCGCATCAAATTGTCCGCGCGCCAACTCCCATTTATCTTCATGTTCATAGCATAGGCCTGTCAGATAATATCCCTCGGCTACGGTCTTTTGATCAACCTTTGGCAGTTTGTCAATACTCGCCACCGCCTTTCGAGCATCGGAGTATTTTCCCTGCTCATAGAGGCTGAGGCCTTCGCCTAACGTAGCGGCGCCTATATTTTGATGAGTCGGATAATACCTTTCGAACTCCTGGTATGTTTTCTGAGCTTGAAGATAGTCCCTCATTTTGTTCATGTAAATATCAGCAATCATCAAAATCATGCTGGGACTGGTGTGGCCCGAACTATCTGGCATCACCATTCGCAGAGTTGCAATCGCTTGCGGATAGCTTTGCTGCTCGATATAACTGGCCGAAATTTTACCCAGAACCGCCGATTCCAACAGAGAGCCCTTATTCTTATCTGCGAGCTGGGAATAATATCCTCGCGCTTTATCCATGCCGGCCAGATATCCTGCCTGGTCCCCGTTTTTAGCCCACATTTGAGCAGCCTTAATCGGCGCTCCCAAAGCATCCATATTGGGATTATCCGCCGATGCCAGGGGCAGATAGCCTTCGGCGAGCGAATCGTAAAGCGCGGCAGCTTCCGGATATTTCTCTGCTTTTTCCATCGCTACAGCCATATAATTGATAACGGCGTTTTTCTGAGTTGGCGATGTGGCCGGACAATAGGCAACTGTATTAAAATAGTCGAATGCCTTATCATACATTTTGCGGTCCAAATAAATCAGGCCGATTCTGGTGGATGCCAGGGACGACAAGTTCCAGGCTTGCTGTCGATCCGCCGATGCGTTTTTCGCCTCGGCAATATCCTTTGGAGGAGCAAGGAACTTTGTTATTTCGGAGTATGCGTCGACAAGCTGTTTCACATCCTCATCCGAGATCGTCAGGTTTTTCTGCCGGATCTGGTCCTGCAGGCGATCGGCCTTGGTGAGCCTTTTCTCCATCTCAAATTTGATACCGGCATCGGTTTTGATGCCGCAACCTATAATCAGGAGAATACCCATTATTACTGCAGATATTATTATTGTTCCACGTCCTGTCACTTGGTCCTCCATATTAATTTATCATGAGAATAAATCCCACACGTTTTCCAATCTAATTTCTAATATTGATATATACCATATTAAGTGTGATTTGTGAATAGCAGAATATCATGATGCTTATTGAGTGCGTTATCAAATAAAAAAGGCCGACCCCCTTGGACCGGCCTCATCATCGTAGCTTAGATTACTTTTTAAAGCGACGCCTTCCGCCAATCAGACCTGCCAGCCCCACTCCCATAAGGGCCAAAGTTCCCGGTTCGGGTACTGAGGTTGTGGCCACGTCGTTATTGCAGCTCATTCCGAGAGTCATTCCGATTGGAGCGTTTGGTGCTCCGCCGATATCTGAGAATGAAAGCTTTCCTTCCATTATGTAAGTCTTATAGCCGTTTTCTATAACGGAATTGCCATTGGCATCGAGATATTCCTGGTAACTAAATGCGAAATTTGACGAAGTGGTCATCTCACTCCCAATATTAATATTGGCCAAGGTGGGATTACCTCTTTCAGCAAAACCGCGATAGCCATCGCGATAGGACATCGTCGGATTGTGATATAGGTTACCGGTGAACGACTCATGAGTACCTACTACGTATTGCTCGCTACCAACATTAAATCTAATGTCTCCAGCCCTGAATACGTATCCAGGATACCAGGAAACCTGGTCAAAACCGTTTGTAGGCATTGAGGTTACGATTGAATACACAATCTGTTCATTTGTCCAATCGATATCTAGATACATCCCTTCGATATCGAAAACTTCTGAAATATAATAACTTGGTCCTGGATCCGGTGCGCACATATTACCATCAGATCCCCAATCCAGGTGCGAGCCATAACCGCGCGTTGGATCCCAAGGCATGTTGAAGAAATGCGTAGTCGGATCGACTGTTAGATTCACTCCAAAATAATTATTGAGGAGGTAGTTTTGAGCCACTGCCGTAGTGGGAAGGTAACAGGCCAACAGTAATATAATTACTGCTGTAAAAGTTAGGATTCGTTTCATTGTTCGTGCTCCTTACGATTATCTATTATTATTATTATCAAACCTAATCCCCCATCACTTCTCAAGCAATAACGATGCCAGTTTCCAACACTGTTAAACTAAATTTTAATCAATTGAGCTACAATAAGATAGCTTTTCGGGAAAGCTCTGGATATATCAATAATAATGGATGACATATAAAATCAATGCACATATATGAAACGGCTTGCAACTGCATCCTTATTAACGAATTAAATCACCCTAAGGATTTAGTGAAAAAAATTAATGATAAATACGTGGTTTGGTGGTTTGTAACCAAAATCCAGCATGTTTGCAGTTGGCAGTTGTCTTTTGTGGGTCTGACATTTATTATGGTATTATGAAGGAACCCCGTATTATGCCGATTTAGATGATATGGAACAGATTTCCCAAATTGCTCAAGGCATACATCTTAAAAGGCATCTTTTACCTTATATTCTTTTAGCGGGCTTGATTTTGTTCAATTTTCCGGTTTTAGTGGGCTTGTTTGAAGATTGGTCGCATGACGGTAACTACTCGCATGGATTTCTGGTAATACCCATTTCTATTTTTCTGATTTATATGCGGCGGGCTGAACTGGTTTTCCCGGCTAAACCGGCCCGCGCCGGCCTGGCAATACTCATTATCGGTTGCGTCGGATTGATATTTGGAACCGCGGCCAGCGAGTTTTTCACCACCAGAGTTTCATTAGTACTTACCGTAACCGGCTTGGGACTATTTTACCTTGGAGCGGCCAATTTCAAGAAAGTCTGGTTTTCTTTCTTTTTTCTCCTGTTTATGATCCCCATACCGGCAATAATCTACTACGCGGCTACTCTTCCCATGCAGCTTCTGGCAACTAAAGCCACGAATGTAATCCTGCATATTGTGGGGGTGCCTTCATATCGGGAAGGGAATATCATCTTTTT
>DOTU01000273.1 GCA_003520965.1 Candidatus Zixiibacteriota bacterium | reverse complement strand
GCATTATCCCGAGCGGTAAAATAGTAATAAATTGTATCTCCGGTGAATAAGTATCGGCTTAATTGCAATGAGGCCAGGATATACTCATCGGGATTTGTACCCGGTAAAAGAGATGTTGTACGTTCCGGTTCGGAATTGACATGGTAACGCATTCGAACCATCGAGGGATTAATGCCATTGATATCTCTGGCGGTAATGATAAACGGCCCATAAGGACCATCGAGATTAATAGTATTGGAAGGATTATAAACCAGCTCTAATACGGGAGGATTATGATCCGGCCCGATATAAAATGAGAGGTAATTTGCGGGAGCGCCCGAAGGGAATGTCCCCCTGAAGCCCGCGCTATCAACGCCAAGAATGTAGTAATTGATATGAGTGTTATCATGCTGGGATGGAATCTGAGCAATCCAGGAAGTGTCGTTCCAAACCATACTTATCGCCTCATAGCCATTGCCGTTATCGTAGAACAAGATGACTGAATCGGACCGAACAGTGAAAACAGAAGTAATGGTAGCGGAAACTGGAAATGTGGCTGTTGTATCTTCAGAATCCAGAATCGTATCGGCAACAACGGTCATTTGAGTGCCGGGCCCGATACCGTGGCGATCACCGAAATTATGGAAGATCGTCCAAGCATGAGGAGTGCCATTAGAAAGATTGCCATCATTATCATCCAGGGCAACCAATGTCCAGAAGTAGGAATCGAAACTTTGAGCGTGAGCATAGCGGGCAAAATGCCAGAGTGAGTCGGCATATCCCATGGGATAAGGTGAAAGAGCCTGCCGAACATGCCAGAGCGCTCCGCTGATTATCTGGCCATCATTATGAGGATCACCAGTCCAGTTATCGGGAAATTTCATACTATTATCGAGATTTCGTAGATAAGAGCCGGGCGGATTATAATAAAAACCAACTCCTACGTGAGGCTGATTGGTAATAGTGCAGGCGAAGTAATCTGAGAAACCTTCATGCATAGCGCTATTGGGTCCGTACGGCCTGGTTTGCAGGTCGGTTATACCATGTCCATACTCATGAAAGACAACATCCGCGACCTGAACAATATTGGGGCAGTCCTCCCCCGCGCCGGTGAAATTGATAGTTTGATACCAACTGCTCCAGAAAGCGTTGCAAGCGCCAGGTATGTCGATATTGCAGGTCATGGGATAATCCATGACATGCAATCCCGAATCGAAACGGGCGATCCAATTATGAGCTAAGACAGCGTTGCGCCAGGCGTCCCGCTCCTGGGGCAGCGAGTTGGAATCATCCCAATGGATATAGTAATTTGAAGGTGAGGGAATAGAATCGATAATTTGTGATTCCGGGCCGACGCTATCTATGACCTCAAGATATGGCCCTCGTAAAAATGAGATGATATTGGCGTGGTTTGTATTGGGAATATAAAACGAGTAATTCCCGTTGGAATCTGTGGTAGCCACACCATAGCCATCGAAATTCAAATTGAAATCGGAAAAAGGGCGACTTTCCCACTCGTCGAAAGGGTAAAGGGGTTGAATAACACCGGAGACGGAACCCGAGATTTGATCGTAATAGACCTTGTTTGTCCTTTGGAGAATTTGCGAATTTTCGGCATCGACATAAACCAGCCATTCGGCATAAGGATTATCGGTGACAATCATTGTTTTGTGCGCGGGATGATACTCTGTCCTTTGGCCGAAACATAAAGGCAGAATCACGTTTCCGAGATATCGGTTTTCGCGAATAGTCCCCTCAAGGCCGCGGCCGGCTATCTCGCGGGCAGCATCTGATGGTAAAGCGAAATATACGGAGTTGATAGGAGAAGTACTTATATCTCCCCATAAAACAGAGATATGCCCATGCGGAGTAATAGCCAGATTTAAGGTAGCATCTTCGATAGGTATTCCGTTAAGGGTTTTTTGAAAATTGATAAACCAGGTTCGGTTCATGACCAGCTTTTTCGATATCAGTTCCAGATCGCAGGACGGTGGCAGGAAAGTTGAAAGATAGGCGCGGGTGATAGATTCGATATTGGAATTGGTTATAAGGTTAGTCTCAATACCGGTTGCTGGCGAGACAATAATTGCCTGGGATGGGACCTGAGAGTTGCAGGACACGTAGGAGGCGCCATAACGATCTTTCATGGCATTGATTCCGGCATCAGTTGAGGAACTTATATAAGGGATGGATTTATAGTCATATCCGGGCCGGGCAATAGAGCCGGGCGGCGAGTCATAATTGGCAGCAGCCAGAGAGATTGATGCCCAAAATAAGCAAAAGCTTATATATCGCATATCCGGTTTCATTACTTGAGTAATAGCATTTTGTTAGTCGACTTGAATGGACCGTTATCCAGTATGTAGAAATATACTCCCGAAGAAACAGCGCGTCCGAAAGTATCTCTGCCGGTCCAATAAACATCGCCAACGGCGCCACCGGTTCCTTCCAACTCAGAGACAAGGCGGCCATTGATATCAAAAATTCTGACTCTCACCGGGTAATTGCTTTGAGTTCCATAGTAAACGATGTAAGTTCCGGAATTGAACGGATTGGGATAATTAAACAGCGTCGAA
>DOTU01000227.1:7019-12146 GCA_003520965.1 Candidatus Zixiibacteriota bacterium | reverse complement strand
TATTGCGATATGATAATAATTAGCGACTGCAAGGTCATTATCGCCATCACTATCCAGGTCGGCGGCAATAATCGAGCAGGGGCTGCCGCCCACGTTGAAATCAACGTGAAATTGAAATGTCCTACCATTGTTATTTCTCAAAAACGAGACTTTTCCAACGTCCGGACAGGCGGTTATTAAGTCGTAGTCATCATCAGTATCTAAAGGGGCTGCAACAATTACGGATAATGTGCTATATATATCGAAATAACCGGGGTCATCAAACGATCCATTACCAGTATTCCAATAAACCCTTACCGGGCCTCCATAACTGGCGATGGCGAGATCCTGATCACCATCGCCGTCAAGATCCGCCGCCGCGACTGATACCGGGTCGGAACTTAAATGATTCGTGGCCGGTTGAAATGTGCCATCACCATTATTAAGAAAAATGGCCACCCAACCATAGGTCACAACAGCCAAATCCTTATCGTTATCAGCATCAAGATCTACCGCAGTAATGCGAACGGGAGAATAATCCATATAATAGCTTTCCCCCAGTTGAAAATTGCCGGCGCCATCGTTGATTAGAATGGTAACCATACTGGTGGAACTCAATCCCACTGCCAAATCGATATCCCCATCACCATCGAGATCCGTGGCGCTGACGCAAGATGACGGGCTATTAATAAAATATCGGATAGTATCTGGAAATGTGCCATCGCCATTGTTAATGAGAATTGCGATACCCGCATTGTTAGATACGGCCAGATCATTATAGTTATCGCCATCGAAATCGGCGCTGACAACGGCAACGGGAAGAATGCCCGCAGTATAAGTGACCGGTTCTTGAAAGGTGCCGTCACCGTTATTCGTCAATATTGAGACGGTCCCGTCGTTCATCCAATTCGCTACTGCCAGATCCAGATCACCATCATTGTCAAGGTCTGAGGCATAAACTGATACGGGCTGGATACCGCATTCATAATTGACAGCGGTTTCAAAAAGTGGATTTTGGGCGTGTGCATAAAAGGGAATTGAGACAATACTGAGAGCTATAATTATCCGTTTCATATTTCCTCCAACAGCTCGTATTTATTTGTGCCATTGGTTATTTACAACTATCAATCCGAAAACAAGGCAATGTTGCCTAATTAATATATAATCCCCCGCAAAATATGTAAATGAGTTTCTTTGGGAATATTTTAAAGCTGGTTTCTATTCCGGGAAGCATGCCGAATGGCTTTGCTGGTGCGCGGGGCGCACCCTACCCAATCCTGTACTTCTGTATCTTCAGCCTGAGCGTATTGCGGTGGATACCCAGTAGCTCTGAAGCCTCGATCAGGCTGCCGTGAGTGCGCTTGAGGGCCTCAATGATGGCGCGCTTCTCGTTCTCGTCGAGCGTCAGGTTTTCAAAATTGGATGTTTGCTCAACATGATCCTGCACAAAGGGATCGATATCGGCCACGTCGATAACATCGCTTCTCGATAGCACAATTGCGCGCTCGATCAGATTCTCAAGTTCGCGCACGTTGCCCGGCCAGGAGTGACGCAGGAGAAGGTCTTTGGCCAGCGGTGTTACGCCGCGTACGGCCTTACTGTTTTTGCGGTTGTATTTCTCGATAAAGAATTCGGCCAACTGCAGTATATCATCGCGACGCTCGCGAAGAGGCGGGATCGTAACCGGAATCACATTTAGCCTGTAGAATAGGTCCTCGCGGAAACTGCCATCTTTAACCTTGGCCTCCAGATTGCGGTTGGTGGCGGTTAGAACGCGGATATCAACCTTGATATCCTTCTCCCCTCCCAAACGTTGAAAGGTTTTGGTCTCCAAAACGCGCAAGAGCTTGGCCTGTATGGGAAGAGAGATATCGCCGATCTCGTCAAGGAAGATGGTTCCGTGATCGGCCAACTCGAACCGTCCCAGGTGGCGAGAGGATGCCCCGGTAAACGCTCCACGCTCATGTCCGAATAACTCCGATTCTAAAAGCGTTTCCGGTAGCGAGGTGCAGTTGACCGCCAAAAACGGCCCGGTGGCCCGCGGCGAGGCCTGATGAATGGCCCGCGCAACCAGCTCCTTGCCTGTGCCGGATTCGCCGCGAATTAACACAGTGGCATCAGAGCGAGCGATGCGCGAGACATCGGATAACACCTTTTTTATGGCATTGGAGCGCCCGATTATATCTTTGAAATCATCGGCCTGTTCCAACTTTCGTTTCAGATAGCGGTTTTCGGTGATCAGTTTCTGATTATTCTCTATTTTGGCCAGAATAACACCGACATGCTCTAAATCGACCGGCTTTAGTAGATAATCGAAAGCGCCCGCTTTCATGGCATCGACAGCAGATTCCACAGTGCCGTAAGCGGTCATTACCACGATCGCCAGATCGGGATTCGTCTCCAGGCTTCGCTTGATGAATGTCAATCCATCCATGCGCGGCATGCGCATATCAACTAACGCTACCTCGGAGCCGTTATCGTGGAGAAAAGATAGACCCTCCTCCCCATCACCGGCCGTCATCACCTTATGGCCCTGGCGTTCGAGATGCCCTGCTAAAAGCTCGCGCTGGGTGGCTTCGTCATCTATGACCAGAATTCTCATGCTTTCCTTCTCGGCAAAATGAGATCCACCCGTGTGCCCTTGCCTATTGTTGAATCGATGACAAGCTCTCCCCCATGATCGGCTATAAT
The DNA here is from genome assembly GCA_003520965.1 of Candidatus Zixiibacteriota bacterium. Classification (GTDB taxonomy): domain Bacteria; phylum Zixibacteria; class MSB-5A5; order UBA10806; family UBA10806; genus UBA10806. The sequence goes on along the minus strand of DOTU01000227.1, from coordinate 9,476 downwards.
TTTCGACGTTGTCGCCAAACCCAATCCGGTACCATCCTTCTTGGTTGTATAAAACGGCTTTTGAGCCAGATTTGTATCGGCAATTCCTGAACCGTTATCTTTGACCGATATATTAACCTTCCCATTCGCCTCAGTAGCGCTAATACTTATTTCGCCGTCGGGACCGACCGCTTCCAGACTATTCTTGACTACATTAACCAACGCCTGAGTCAAGGCCGCCTTATCGCCATCGACAATTAGATCAATTGGCGCGTCATAGGTAAGTTTGGCTTTCTGCGCCTGCGCCTGACTGTGGAAAAGCTCGACAACGTTTTGGATAAGCCCGCCAATATTCACTTGTGTTAGCGGTGGTCTCGCGGAACGCGCAACAGCGAGGAATTTTTCGATAATTTCGTTAAGGCGCTTAATTTCCGAGCGCAAACCGTCGATGAATTTCTGATATTCGGCTTCTGATCCGGCTGGTTTGATTTCGTTTTTCATTCGTTGGATTGTCAGGCCGATCGCGTTGAGAGGATTCCGGATTTCATGCGCCATTGAGGCCGCCAGCGCGCCAAGCTCGGAGAGCCGCCGGCGGGATTCAGCCTCGGATTCAAGCCGACGCGACTCGGTAATATCCTGCGCGATAGCGATAGCGCCGATTGAAACGCCATCAGAGCTAATAAGGGGATTGGTGGTAATGAAAAACTGCCGATGATCCTTGGCTTTCTCGAAAGAGGCGCTGCGTTGCGATTTCAGCACCTGCTCAAACTGAAAGGGATCATCGGGAAATAATTTAATGTAATTGATATTGGCAGTCACAACCGACGGCAACCCCAGATGCACTTTGGCGGCCGCATTAATATCAGTAATTCGCATCCGCGAATCTATAGCGATAACAGGGCCGGGAATTGAATCAAGCAAACTCTGAGAGATGACATGTGCCTTCTCCAAGCCGCTCTTTAGCAGTTCGACATTCTGGAATCCGGTGATGATCCCAAAAGCTAACATTCCAATTATGATGAGGGCCAGCACCGCAAGCCAAACCTGACGCTTAACTCCTCGGGCAATCTGCCTGTATCCGTAGAGAGACAAGCCAACCCGAAACAAACCCTGAAATTCGCTTGATTTAAAAGTGCGGACCGTCTCTAATACTTCGCGATCTTGAAATGTGATCAGTCGACTTCGGGTTGTATCACTTTGCATTGAGCCAACCAGGAATGGATCATCGGAGAGCCGGGGCATGCTGGCCACCTTCTTGGAGGCGAAAACGATCCCATCGGGATTTTGCAGCATGATATACTCGATACCTGTTTCCTGGCCAACCTGATTAAGCAGATAATAAAGACTCAGGTTTTGATTACCATATTGGCCATATTTCCAATCGATGGCCGCGAAAAGTCCGCTGGTATCGCTGGCGGGAAAGTAGCCCCACATATACCGCTCTGTTCCAAAAGTGCGGAAATCGTAAATAATCTCATCATCAGGGTTAATCTGTAGCGAATCGAGCCACGATTCAATGGATGCATTTTCTAAAAAATTAACACGAGTGGCAGAGGATGATTTTACTTTTCGATTTACAATCAGGCTAATCTTATCGGCGCCAAGAGCCTGCCGCCAGCTCTCAAGCATAGTATCGCTTTTAAGCCCACTGGCAAAATTAAATCCATCTTCGATATCGATCAGCTTATCGATCGCCAGTTGAGTAATGGCGTTATCAGATTCAATCACCATTTGAGCGGAGGAGATCAAGGTTTCGGTCAGTGCTCGGCCCTGCGATTTTAGGGCCTCCAGTGAAGCGCGTTGGCCGGCTGATACCGAGAAATACCCGGCCAGCATCAAAATAACGCATAGGCAGACCAATAGAGCAACGGCATGCCTCAACCGAAATCCGGTTCTAAATGATGGCCCAATATTGGCAGTCATATGATAAATATCGTCCAATTGGGAGGTTATGTCAACTGGAGAAAAATCCTAAAATTGATCCTTACCAATGCCGATAACAGGTACGGAGGGATTATGAAAATACCAAGTACAAGAGGCCTGGGAAATTTACAGCAATTAGATCGCGCCGCCAGAGAACAATTTCATAGCTCTGACACTCAATTGCTTCGTTTCACTGAGGCTCTGATAAAATCTCAAAGCACCATTAGCAGGCGTCTTTTGAACATTAGCCATAATAAAGATATTCACCGTCAAATAATTGATTTCATGATATAATACTTCGGTCGTATTTAAAACAAACACCGCAAGATATACTCACTTTACTCGACTTTTCACTATTTACAGGAATACGGTTGAATAATAACTGATAAAGGTCTGGATTTAAATTTGGCGCAAATAAATGCTTGACAATAATGAGGAATGATTATATCTAATTGCAGGTTTAAGGGTGAAACCTCGTGACTTGGGTAGTTCTAGCCCCCCTCTACCTGAGTAATTGTTTCACCCTTATCCTTTTGTGCAAATCCTTAGGTGATT
>DOTU01000227.1:5072-6695 GCA_003520965.1 Candidatus Zixiibacteriota bacterium | reverse complement strand
ACGGGAAGCGCGAACGCACATCCCGTAAGAGCTCTAAGCAACTTGCCGTTTCTGATGATTCTGACATGGGCATCTGATGGCGCTTTCATTATGATCATCAGACCATCTTCAAAAATTACTTTCTCCCCCATTTGGAAGATTTTATCATCGCATTGAGCGTAGAATCTGAAAGTTCTGGCATCTCCCCACTTGAAATTCGAGACAAAGGCATGGCAATTTCTGATTGCGTCATAAATCTGCGTTTTGGCTTCGGAAATCTCGCTCGAAAGCGGACTGGTTAAGAGCAAGTGAGTCCGAATTGATCGGAATTGCACTTTGTAGGGAAAGATCGTCACCTTAATTGGTCCTTTTCTGAATGCATGCGCATGGACATCAGCAGAACCGATCGCCGCCACCAAACTATTCTCCGATAACTCATCCCATTTCCCGAGCACCCGATCTGTCGGGCCCCGAAGACCGCGACGCGGCGTAAAAACCAGCATTAGCATATTGATACGCTTAAGCAATTCCATCCAGGCAGACATGTGATTCCAGATTTCGATTCCATCAAATCCCGTCGCTTCCCAATCGGTCCAGGGGTACCCGGGATATTTGGGGATAGCGCTGCGTATCTCATCCGGATGAGCAATGATGCCCAGCCCTCCGGCGGCTTTAACACCCGCGACATATTCTCTGGCTTTCAAATTTGGCGGAAGCTCGTTGTCAAGTCCGAAGGCCAGAAAGTGGTTTTCGTTTTTGGCATCCTCAATCTCATAACCGATGAGCGCCGCGATCTTGCCATGATATCGCTCCAAACCATCGCGGAGCGGCGCCAGAGTCAGATGATCTGAGAACATAAGGAAATCGAGCCCGGCGGATTCACCGATCCTGGCTATCTCGGGGATTGACTTTGATCCATCCGAATAATCGGAATGGATATGAATCACCCCAACAATCTCGTGAAGCTCTTTATCTGGCATCGGGAACCTTACGCAAAATCCATAGACCTGTAATCATCATAATCAATACCGAACCGATGGCAAATCTATATCTGATCGGGCCCCAGGTCGTAAAAGCCATCACGGTTAATCCCCAGATTACCGGTCCGACAACGGCTGCCATACGCCCTGTAAGAGCAAACAAACCGAAATATTCGGCTAATCGTTTGTTATCCGAAAGCAGATTTATCAGCAATGGCCTTTCGGTCGTCCAAACTCCGCCCAGGGAGATACCGGCCAGCGATCCCAAAATATAAAATATCGGTTTTGAGGAGATAAATAATATACCGGTCAATGTCACCACCCACAATGCTACCGTACCCAGAAGCGAATTGCGCGGCCCAAACTTCTCCGTCAAAAATCCCCAGGTCAGCGAGCCAATTACCGTAAATACCGTAACCGCCAATAAAAATACGGTGACCTCATTTAGATTCCCTATCACCGCTTTATCGTCGGAGAAACCAACCGCCTCAACCAAAAAAATCCCCATGAAAAAGATAACCGTTTCCAGCGCTTCGACAACGAAAAATCGTCCTACAAAAAAGCGCAGCATCCCCGGACGGGATTTGGCATCAATGTACACCTTTGAGATATTTCGAATGGATTCGCCGGTCATTTTCCAGATTCCCTTTAGGGGCTTGGGGGC
>DOTU01000227.1:0-4666 GCA_003520965.1 Candidatus Zixiibacteriota bacterium | reverse complement strand
GCCACTCCATATCCGGAGACACGTCCCATCCGCTCCGGCGATGCTATCTGGGGCAGGACCGCGTCATAAAAAACAAGACCCGCCTGATATGAGTAGATTGCCAGCGCGAAAAGAGCCAATTGCAGATATAGCGAACCTCCCTTACCGAGCATTGCCGTGGCAGCGCAACAGAGAATGGTAAAAAATATTGTCAGCGGCATTCGACGCTGGAATTTATCGGCAACCACTCCTGCCAGCGGCATTGACAGGGCGACCATAATCATGGCGGTAGATCGCGCCAGCGAAAGCGACAGGTCAGCCCCGTGATAATCGTTTTTAATAAATAGCGGAAAATTCAGACTAACGACATTCATCGAGAAAATCGTATTGGCGAAATCGTAAAGCGACCAGGTGAATATTTTAGTTTTTGAGACGGTCATAAAGTCAGTTTAACCGCTAACGCTCCCACCAGCGCGCCGGCGATATCCCATAGAAAATCCTTGGAGCTTGGCGTGCCTTTGCGAGAAGTGTAATCAATCCCCTCCTTGACTGCTCCCAGCGAAACCGTGATACCAAATCCGATAACGGACGCTTTGCTTTTGTTCATTTCAAAATGACGGTGAGCAATAATTGTAGTGCCCGCGGAATAGCAAACTGAAAGCGCAAAGTGTTGATATTTATCTTTTGAAAACCAGGAATCCTTCTCCCCTGCTATCGAAAGCGGGGCTAAAAAAAGAATAATAAGTACAATAGTAAATAACCTATAAACCCAGCTCATCTGATATCCTTTTCATACCATCGAGAACCAGCCCTAAAAACTCTTCGAGCGAGAGGCCGAGATTGGAGCAGGCGGCGATCGCCTCGCGCCTGGCCCCGGCAGCAAAACGCTTCTCTTTATAGCGCTTCATAATAAACGGCACATCGAGCCCAGCCAGTTTTTTCGACGGATGCATCAGGGCCGCGGCCACGATCAAACCGGTGGTGGGATCGATTGCATAAATCGCCCAATCAAGCTTGGATTCAGGCGTCACAGCCTCAGCATGCGCCATGACCGCGTGAATGATCCCCTCATCGAACTCCTTCTCACGAAGCCATTCTGCGGTTAGTCGGGTATGCTTCTCAGGAGTATTAACCGTCAGTTCGTAATCGAGATCGTGAAGCAAGCCCGCCATCCCCCAGTATTCGGGGTCTTCGCCAAAATGCTCAGCCAATTGTCGGCATGAGGCTTCGACCGCCAATATATGTTTGATTAGATTGGGCGCGTGGATTTCGCTTTTGACCCAGTCCAGGGCATCATTGCGTGAGATCAGAAAAACCTCCTCGGGTTATTATCATTAGCTTATACTATTATATATAATACTAAGAAACAAAGCATGATAAAAAGATTAGGTTTAATGTGCTTGCGGTAAAAATTGCCAAGCGTCGGCGCGCCCGAGCTGCAAATCAATTATTTAGATCAATCAAAGAAATCCCACATCATGCCAACCCACACGTTGCGAGGGGATTCATAATAAGGCCACCAGGTAATGTATGCAGTGTTAAGGATATTTTCATCGCTCAACCAGATTGTCAGGTCTTTATAGCGGAATTCGAATCGTCCCGAGATGATTGCATAGCTCCCGGTTAAACCAGCATCTATTGAGCGGTAATCGCGGCGAGACGAAAAACGCGCCTCAAGCGAACCACCCAGATACAATCGACGAATAAAGTACTCTTTCAAATATGATAACCGGGCAAAACCGAGCGCGGCCGGTCCTTTCTCCAGGTCATCGGAGAAAAACCGTTTAGACCATCGCCTGTACGCTCCAGATACCTCACCCGAAATCGGCCCCGATTCCGCCCTGGCCTTTGCGAAAAACTCCAGGAACCTATCATCAAAGTTTGTCGGTGTGACAATGACATTCGCCAGCGAATCCTTGCTGTATACAAGGTAAATTTGCGAGCCGATCCTCTTTAACGATAATCCAATTATCGAATTAACCTGACCCCAATCAGATTCCAAACCCGCCGTAACCTGCGATGTGAGAGGCATAGAAAGAGTCTGGTTACCAATAAATCGGTATGAATGTAATCGTTGGCTCAGGTTTAAACCTTCTACATTATCGTTAAAATATAAGAGGTTCAAATCGGGATCTCTCCGGGAACGAAGAAGCTCCACAAACGGCTTTTGGCGCTCGTTTATATTATAGGATAGCTTTGCCGATGGAAGAATGGCGCCGTTATCAACTTTATTCCAGGAATATGCGGTCTTAAGATCATAATCGATAGAACTTAAATTCCCACGCATCCGAACTGATGGCTCAAATTGACTTATAAAAGGGTGAGGGCCTGCAATTTTGGAAATACTAAACCGGTAATATTCAAAACCTCCGCTCCAAATGCGTTCTGATGTGGAATCTGAAAGAGCCGCCTGGACACCGCCGACACTGTAATTTTCATCGCGCGGACTGGTGTAACCTGTAATTGTCTGGAAATTCTTTTGCAGAAGCCCCGCGATGGATAGAAAATATCTACCGTCGCGGCTCGTTTTATAGTGTATCTCCCCCCTGTCGACAGTCCGTTTCTGTTTCGAAATCTGCGAGGTTAAATAATCGAATGAATTTTGTTTGGCTTTGGCTTTGTGCTGCCAGAGATCCATCGAAAGCTCGCCATTTCCAATCTTTCGCGACACTCCGCCTGTAACATGGAACGCGTCGTAATTGGAGTTGGGAAGATAACCACCCGATTTCTTAAAACCGACTGTGAAATAAGCGTAAGTTTTGTTGCCAAACGGTCGGAAAAATCTCCAGTGAGCGGCATCGTAACGGTACCCACCGCGGTCGATAACGATATCCGACCGATTGGAATTATCGGCGGGACGGCCTACCTGAAAATCAAGTCCATCGATATACCCATTCCTCGGATTCCATTCTATGCTGTTTAATATCTCCCAGGGAATCGTATTGATATCCGTTCCGATCACGTAGGGCCGGTAAAGACCCTGATATGGAAATGGAAGCCCGTTTAATTTTATCTCCAGATCGCTGACATTAAGATATTCCAACGGAATTGCCGGCGATCCCACCGGACCGGGACTCCGCATAAAAATACCTGCGATACTTTTGATCTCATCGGCTGGCCCCTTTGAAAGATAAATGCGGTCATGGAAAATCGTAGGAGCGATCTCGGTCGATAAGGTTTCGGCCACAAGTGATTCGGGGATTGAAATCGCCGGAAAGAGCGTATCATTCGACGGAATCTGTGATTCGTCAATCTGCGACTGAGAGACAGCCAACGTATCGCCCGCGGGGGGCAATATCTTTTGCACCGAATCAGGTGGCGCCACCTGCGCAGAAAGCGAGGTAGCCGAAATAATCGCCGCTAATAGATAGCTACCGGCGGTAGAAGATATCCTATTCGTTTCCAAATCCTGTTGATTATAAGTGATGAAAAAGCGAAAATCACGGTATTGCTGATCAGATGAATTATCCCATATCCCATTCCCCCAACTAAGGTTGGCCAGAATGGTCCAATAACAACTGCAAAGGCCAGATTGGTAGTAATATCATACCATAGGGTTAACGACGCTCCGCAAATGGCCATAAGCAGCATCAGCCCCCGAGTATTTTGATAATGCAAAACAAGCTGTCTCAAAACACCGCCCGCAAGCCCGTATAGAACAAAGCCCAGCAATTGGGCCAGCCCCACTATGAATATTGTTTGAGGACCATTGGGGTTGAAGAATACAAAAATGATTCCAGCAACAATAGCGACCCCCAACCCATCGATTATGCCCAGGAAAACGCCCGAAAGGAATAATATTAGCGTGAATATTTCGACATTGGGAATCACCAGAAATGGAGCGTTAGCGGCAAAGGCCAAAGCGGAGAAAACTCCTATTCTGGCTATATCAGAAAGCGCGAATCTGCGATGGTTCTTCTCAGGCATTTTACTTGGCGTGGTTGATAACCGCAATTTTACCGGTGGCTGTGTTGTCCCCGGCCTTGAAAAGAATGATATAAATTCCGGAGGCGATATAATCCCCCGCGCTACTCTTACCATCCCACTTAATTATGTTTTCGCCGGAATAATTCGGTAAACTTTCGTCCCGACGTGCTTCCTTAACTAACGCTCCCGATCCATCATATATTCGATAATCCAAATCGGAACGACTGTAATTTTTATCAAGAGTATATTTGATAGTAAGCAAGCTATCCGGGTAAATAAGATAAGGAGATGGATAGGTTTTCAATAGGGCAAATGCATCTTTCCCATGGCCGCCTGTAAGAGTAGAATCGTATATGAGATTTCCTCCATATGAAAAAGAAGAATAGTTCGGATTTAGTCCGGTTACAGTTGGTATAAGAACGACGCAGCGGTAAGCATTCCAGCCAGGCCAATCACCGGAACCTACGCCGGATGATTCGTCGACTTGAATATCATGCCATTGACTGTCGTTTTCCCTGAATCCCATTAAGGCTACTCGCCATTTCTGACCGGCAGGAAGATCCTGACCATTGAAATTAGCGATAATACCGCCCGTGGAACCAGGCGAATTCAAAATGAAGTAATTTGTGGCGTACTGCTGGGGAAACTGAAGGTTGGACGGAATCGTAAAGGGTGAGATTGCCCCCAGATTACTGATATAAGCAGTCGTTTCCGCAACGGTATAATGACGGCCATCCGTATAGTAATTTACCGTATCGGC
>DOTU01000155.1:2705-2849 GCA_003520965.1 Candidatus Zixiibacteriota bacterium | reverse complement strand
GGGCTGTAAGGATCCGAGATATCAAGAATCTTTATCCCATAGTAGTCATTCGATATATAAGCGGTATTGTCTACAATGGTAACGCCAAAGACACCTTCTTGAAGATAGAAATTGGTTACATGCTCAAGGTAGACGCTTTGAGCC
>DOTU01000155.1:0-2386 GCA_003520965.1 Candidatus Zixiibacteriota bacterium | reverse complement strand
GCAACGATGCGGCACGTCATCATTCCTCCTGGCAAAATCTTTATTTTAGCGAAAACTCCTCGCCAATGTGGACAACATCAGCTACTCCAATATATTAACAAGAATGCTGACGCTATTAGTTCCGGTTTTTGATTCTATTCTCTGCTATCGCCCGTTTGGTGGACAACTTGGGCAAGGAATGGGAGAGGGACCGCCTTTGAAGTATCTAACACCATAAGTTATATCAAGACCCGTAAATGAACAGGAGCCATTAATATCACCCGATACATACCAGGTATTACCACTTCCCGCAGGACATTCACAGCTATAGGGTGGATGAGGACCACCCTTGAAGAACCTTACCATATAGGTTATATCGAGACCGGTAAAGGAATTAGGGCCGTTGACATCCCCCGGAATATAATGGCAGCCGCCCGAGGAAATCATTCTGTAAATTTCAAGAGTGTATTCATTGGCCACGTAAACATACTCCCCAGATAAAACCACTTCACTGGAATTGCCAAAGGTATCGACACTATCAAGCGGGACAGGATTCGCAGGATTGGTCGCGATATCAAGCAATTCTATCCCCGAATAACCGTCCGCCAATAAGCCGATACCGGCGTTGGCATAAATTCTTTTTGTGCTGCCCGGAGTATCAAGCGAACCTACTAATGTCGGAACGGCCGGATTGGAAATATTAAATACACCCAATCCATAGGAGAAGGCCGCCATATAAGCATAATTTCCCGATATGGTTACTCCATATGCTCCGCCGCCATAGTTGGCTCCGTTGACGAACGATGGATTAGCGGGGTCGCTGATATCAATCGCCTGAAGCTGTCCATAATCTGGCTCGACGAAGTTAGCTGTGACAAAAGCATAGTTGCCAACGATCGCAACTCCCATAAGGTAGCTGAATCCATTGTAGGTCCCCGTTAAAGTGGGGTTGGCTGGATTGGAAATATTTATCACCAGCATTCCTGAATAGCCATCGGCCAGATATGCATAATCTCCCGAGAGAGCGACCGAAAGCGCGGTGCCAGGGGTTTCGTAATTTCCAACGATAGTGGGAGCAGCCGGATTTGAGATGTTGACCACTTGCAAGCCGGAATCGCCATCGGCTACATAGGCATAGCCACCACGCACAACCAGATTTCTGGCAAAGCTTGGAGTGGGGCAGCTTCCCAGAAACGATGGTGTCGTGGGGTCGGCGATATTGATAAGCTTAATTCCGCTAAAATCGCAAGATAAGTAAGCGATAGTGCCATCGATAGTCACCCCCATGGCGCTTTCTCCCTCATTCAAGGGATAGCTGGCGACATGTTGGAGCGTGGCAGCCTGTGCCAATGTACCGATTGGCATCATCAAGAATATGAGTCCAAATAAAAGCAAAAAAAGGTGAAAAAAAGAATTAAAGCGGAAACCCATAAATCCTCCGGGCAAGGTTTTAAATTTTCATTCAAAAAAACGCCTCGTTGAAGCGGATGAAATAATTCCCTATTAATATAATTGTGGTTTCAAATAATCAAAGCCTTTTGAATGTAATATGGACTTTAAAGAAACCTCCACAAAAAAACTCTTGACACTCTCCTGCGAAATCTCTATTTTCCGCCCCATTAACGATTAGCACTCATTCGTATGGACTGCTAATAATTAATTGTAACTTATTAATGGATAATGAGTAAACAATTAGAAAGTTTAAGAACAGTAATTAGATAGATAGGGGTTACTACCTCAATAACAACGATCAGTGGATGTAATAAATAAGAAAGACGAAATTTAGGAGGAACAAGGTATGAAGATCAAGCCGTTGGCTGACAGAGTAGTCGTAAAACCGCTCGAAGAGATGGAGATGAAAAAAGGCTCTATCATCATTCCCGATACAGCCAAAGAACGTCCCATGCAGGGTGAAGTGATCGAAGTCGGTCCGGGCAAAACCGAGGACGGCAAGTTGGTCGCCATGGAAGTTAAAAAGGGCGATCGCGTTCTTTATGGTAAATACTCCGGCACCGAGGTTACTATCGATGAGATCGAGTATTTAATCATGAGAGAGTCAGATATTCTCGGAATCATAACTAAGTAGCAAAAGCATTTTGTAATTGTTAATAGATTTTTAGGAAGGATGGATTTTTTATATGTCGAAGATGATTGAATACGAATCGATAGCCCGCGAGAAGCTGAAAAAGGGTGTCGATAAGTTAGCTGATGCCGTCAAGGTAACACTCGGCCCGCGTGGGCGCAATGTAGTGATCGATAAGAAATTCGGATCACCGATCGTAACCAAAGACGGTGTCACCGTAGCCAAAGAGATCGATCTCGAAGATGCCTATGAGAACATGGGCGCTCAGATGGTAAAAGAGGTGGCCTCCAAGACATCCGATATCGCCGGCGACGGCACCACCAC
>DOTU01000051.1:1517-4607 GCA_003520965.1 Candidatus Zixiibacteriota bacterium | reverse complement strand
GGAACATCGGGCGATCTCTCCCCTCTGGCGCAATTAGCTGAAGTTTGTTTGGGTGAAGGCAAAGCCTACTATAAAGGCCAGCTTATGGATGGCGCTGAGGCTATGGCCAAGGCCGGTATCGAGCCGGTCAAGCCGACCTATAAAGAGGGATTAGGACTGATCAACGGAAGCCAGATGGTAACATCAGGTTCAGGGCTCCTTCTGGTAGACGCCAGAAGACTGTTAAAAAATGCCTTCATCGCCTCAGCGATGACAATCGATGCCCTCAAAGGTGTGCCGACTGCATACGATGCCCGCATTCATGCGGTTCGTCCGTTCAAGGGGCAGAATGTAGTGGCCAAGAATCTACGCGAGCTTATGGCTAATTCCGAAATTATCGCTGAGAAATCGAGTAAGGTTCAGGATGGTTACTCAATGCGCTGCACACCGCAGGTATTGGGGCCATCGGTTGATTGCTGGTACTATGTGCGCGAGCAGATCGAAACCGAAATGAACTCAACAGCCGATAACCCGCTTTTCTTCCCCGATGATAACGCCTACTTAGCGGGCGGCAATTTCCACGGTCAATGCCTGGGAATGGCCATTGATTTCCTGTGTATTGCGATGGCGGAAGTGGCCGACCTTTCTGAGCGGCATACAAACCGTCTCTTAAACCCAGCCCTGTCCGGTCTGCCAGATTTCTTAGTCGATGGCCAGGGGCTGAACTCAGGTCTCATGGTTGCGCAGTATACGGCAGCGGCTTTGGTATCGGAGAACAAGGTTCTCTCGCACCCGTCGACGGTGGATTCGATCTCGGTCTCAGCCGATCAGGAAGATCATGTGGCGATGTCGCCGATTGCAGTTAGAAAGTGCAAAGAGATATTGAAGAATGTGGGAGCGGTATTAGCGATTGAAATGTATGCCGCGGCGCAGGCGATGGATTTCCGGAAACCGCTAAAGCCCGGACGTGGGACTAAGGTGGCCTACGATGTTATCCGTCAGCATGTAACATTCCTCAAACAGGATCGCGTGCTTTATCCCGATGTCAACGCGATTGCGGATTTAGTGCGAAACAACACGATTCTCGATGCCGTTGAGGCTGAGATTGGGGAGCTGCCGCTAAGGTTAAACTGATAGCTTAATAAATACTAAAACTATAAGGCGACTTCGAAAGAGGCCGCCTTTTAATTTATAAAAACAATTGCAGGCTGGCCTGACTAAGTTTCTTAAAATACTTTGACCACAATTATATAAGTGATAATGCCAAATATCGCTGCGCCGGGGATAGTCATAAACCAGGCCAGGAAGATATTTCCCAACACGCGCCAGTTGACCTTGCTCGGTCCTCTCGCCAGCGCGGTACCGGCAATTGCCCCGGTGATTACTTGAGTGGTGGAAACAAGCGCGCCAGCCATAGCGGCGGTCATTATTACGGTGCCAGCTGCAGTTTCAGCGGCGCAACCATCGATAGGCTCATGCAAATTGGTCATTTTGGTGCCCATAGTCTTAATGATTCTCCAACCACCAACCGAGGTCCCCAGGCCCATCATGAAGGCGGAGGTGAAACGCACCCAAAGTGGGACGTGGAACTCGTGGATCACGCCCGCCGAAAGAAGAGCCACCGTAATTATCCCCATGGTGTGCTGGGCATCGTTCATGCCGTGCGAAATAGCCATAAGCGAGGCCGACAGGATCTGAAGCTTCTTGTAGATTTGAGACGTCAGCTTATGAGAAAACGGCCAGGCTATCCAACTGAATATAATTATGAGCAGCAACCCGCCCACAATGCCGATAAACGGCGAGACCGCCATGACAACCATATTTTTAATGATACCGGATTTTATTAAAATCGCCGTATTGAAATGATTGGCAAACAAGGAAACCCCGATAAGACCGCCCATCAAGGCATAAGTGGAGCTCGATGGCAATCCGAGATACCAGGTGAAATATCCCCACAGGACCGCACCCATGAGGGTCCCAAAAAGGATCGGAAGAGTAACAATATGGCTATCAACTATTCCTTTTCCCACTGTGTAGGCGACAGCCGTATGCAAAAGACCGCCGACAAAATTGAGGGTTCGGGCCAACAGGATCGCGTTTCGCGGCGAGAGGGCGTGAGTAGCAACGGTAGTTGCGATGGCGTTGGCGGCGTCGTGAAAGCCATTGACAAAATCATACAAGAGGGCCGCCCCGATAATCATAATTAGAAGAAGCTGCTGTTCAAACATTGGCGGCAACCATACGCTTTAAAATAGCAGCCAGATCGGTACAGGCGTCGATAGCTCTTTCAAGCTCGGCGTATACCTGACGTAAAGCGAAAAAGACCGCTACGTGACGAGTGTATTCGATATTAGCGGTAATAATTGGAAGAAGCTCCTTGCAGGCGGCCTCGGGCGAGACATGCTTAATCTGGGTATCCAGACGCGCATGATCCACGCGGATTTCCCGGAAGCGCCGTCTCAACCCCTCGTGGTAGATCTCGTCGGCTTTTCCTTCGAGGCTGTCGATAGCTCTCAGGTACGGGTCGAGGTTACGGTTTTTGTTAAGGGCCTTAACGGCATTGACAATCTCGACACAGGCTTCTCTGATAAGCGGGGCCATCTCGCGCATTTCTTTGTCGCTTGAGGGGAAATCATAAACCACAAAGCGGTTGGCGGCATGATTGATATATTTGATAATTCTCGTCGCTCCGTCGGAAAACTCGCTGATCTCAGAACGTCCGAAAGGCGGCTGCTGGGCAGTGCGGAGAAGATTTTCCAGCGAACTGGCCATCTGGTTGCTGCGGGTAACGCGAGTCGCGATTGCTATTTCAAGCTCAGGCCGCTCGTGCGCTCTGGCCTCGAAAAGCTTTATCAACAACTCGCTTGTATCAAGCACGGTGGCTGCCATCTCGTTGAAAATATTATAAAACTCCTTATCGCGGGGCGGTAAAAGCCTCACGTTTTTAAGGCGTTTAAAGTAGTCGACTAAAAGCATCGGGTCCTTCCTTTTATATTCGAAATATTTATCGCTTCCTTAAGACATTTGACCGGCGATTTCCTCAATAGCTCTCGAAAGACCGAAAACAGTTTCAAGTTCCAGATCGGGAACCTCATACGGTTCCCTGGGCCG
>DOTU01000051.1:0-1205 GCA_003520965.1 Candidatus Zixiibacteriota bacterium | reverse complement strand
GGAGCGATATCCTTATCGATCCGATCCCCGACCATAAGACATTGGACGCTATCCACTCCTGCGCGTTTAGCGATCTGCTCGAAATAACGAGGATCGGGCTTGGTGATGGCGAAATCATCCTGGGTTAATTGAGATGAAAAACAATCCAATATGGAATTTTCGCGAAGGAGATCAAGAATTTCTCGGCCATACTGCCCGGCAATTACCATTTTATAACGAGCGCAGATGGCTTTGGCCTCGATATCAAATCCGGCCATGAGCTTAAGCGGTGGATGATCCTCGTTCCAGATCGAAAGATGTTTCTGATAAAGCTCGTCAAAGAGAGGCAGGTTGCCCTCGGTATATTTCCAGAAAATGAATTTGTAAACGTTGGAGCAGTAGGAGTTCACAGCCTGCTCTATATCGATTCTATAATTATAGGTGGAATATCCGCGAATCAGGGTCGAAAGGATGTTGGAGATGATTTTAGCCCGGAGATCCTCAAGCTCTGATTCGTCGACGATAACCCCGCCACCATCCAAAAGAATTGTTGTGATTGGCATAGTCCTCTTAATTTTGCAACGCGTTATAAACGGCATACGAAATAACCGCCGCCCCGAAGGGAATTGCTGCCTCGTCGGCCCTGAACGCCGGATGATGCCAGGGTTTATCGGCTCCGATCTTTTTGTTGCCGACTCCCAGCCTGATCATCGCGCCCGGTACGGATTTGGCGAAATAAGCGAAATCCTCTCCACCCATCGAGGGCTGGGCAATCTCTACAATCGCCTTTTTCCCGAAAAGCCCTCGTGCGGCATTGCGGTAGATATCATTTATCGATTTATCATTAAAGAGAACCGGGTAACCGCGGTTATAGCGAAGATTGTAACTCGCACCAAAGGTTTGACAAATGCCGGAGATAATCTTTTCGATCATTTGGGGAAGAACTTTGGTAAGCTCCGGCGTAAGAGAGCGGGCCGTGCCTTTTAAGACAACCTTATCGGCAATGACGTTGGTGGCTGTGCCGCCGTGAATGGCTCCGATTGAAACTACCGCCGGGACTAGCGGATTGACCTGCCGCGAAACGATATTTTGCAGGGCCACCACCACATTCGAAGCCACAACTACGGCGTCGACAGTTTCGTGCGGACGGGCGCCGTGGCCGGAGCGGCCGATTATTTCGACAGAGAAATCATCGGCCTGGGCCATCATGGGACCATCTTTAATAC
>DOTU01000112.1:3418-5215 GCA_003520965.1 Candidatus Zixiibacteriota bacterium | reverse complement strand
TAGATTCAGATTGCTTCGGGTTTTGTGTACACAAAACCCTCGCAATGACAGGATGCGCGGCTTTCGTTCTCCCGGCTTTGACAAACGGGTCTCAATATCATATTTTCCCAGTTCCATAAATATAAACGCGGGAGTTGATGATGAACGAATTTGAAGATGGAAATAGAAAGCTCTGGGATGAACTCACTGAAGTGCATATTCACTCTTATGGGGTCGATAAGTTCCTGGCCGGGCAGACGACGCTCGATGAAATCCAACTCCGCGAAATAGGGGATTTGAAAGGCAAAACGCTTCTGCATCTGCAATGCCATTTCGGGTTGGATACGCTCTCGCTGGCACGAGAAGGGGCGATTGTTACCGGAGTTGATTTTTCGGAGAAGGCGATCGATAATGCCCGAAAGTTAAGCGACGAGACCGGTATTCGGGCTCGCTTTATAGAGTCGAATATTTACGATTTGAAGGATCATCTAAGCGAGAAATTTGATATCGTCTATACCACGATGGGAGTTCTGTGCTGGCTGAAAGATATACCGGAATGGGCGAGGATTATCTGTCATTTCCTAAAGCCGGGCGGCATTTTGTACCTGATGGAATCACATCCGATAATTAATATTTTCGACGATACCAAGCCGGGACCGTTGGATATTACAATTGACTATTTTCACAAAGATGAACCAATAATGTGGGATGATCACCATCCCGATTATTCCGATCCGACGCATTTGCAGGAGAACCCATCGTACGAGTGGCGCTGGACGATATCCGATATACTCAATTCACTCATATCGGCGGGAATGACGATCGAGTTTTTTAACGAATATGACAAGGTATTCAGCAAGTTTTTTCCCGACATGGAACAGGATCAAGATGGCTGGTGGGTGCTGCCCAATCTTCGAGGGAAGCTGCCGTTGATGTTTAGCCTGAGAGCGAGGAAGATTTAAATCTGTAGGCGGCCAATTCATTTGGCCGCGCTCGGTAGTCGGCAAATAAACTGCCGACCTACAGCTTAATACCAGACCAGATTCTTTACATATCCTCCCCAAATGGCCAGGGGGGCAGATTGCAGCGGCGAGGCTTATCATGGCGGAAACCCAGAGCGTAATCAGCCTGCATCAGCTTTTGGATTTCGCGGGTGCCTTCGTATATCGAGGCCCCTTTGGAGTTGCGGTAGAAGCGTTCTACGGGGTACTCGTCGGAGAAGCCATAAGCGCCATGCACCTGGACAGCATCGGCGGCGGCTTTCTCTGCTTGCTCGCAAGCGATCCACTTGGCTAGAGCGGTCTCCCTGGTAGCCCTCTCCCCCATGTTTTTCAGCCATCCCGCTTTAAGCCAGAGAAGCTTGGAGTATTCGTACCCGGCCGCCATACCGGCAATCATCTCTTTAACCAATTGATGCTCGGCAATCGGGACTTCGAAAGTCTTACGAGTATGGGAGTAACTTACGCTGGCATCAAGACAGGCTTTGATAAGGCCGGTTGAGCCAGCGGCGACTGTGTATCGTCCCTGCTCCAGGCAAAACATGGCGATCTTGAAACCCTCGCCCTCATTGCCCAATAGATTCTCGGCGGGTACTTCAACGTCCTGCATAGCGATCCAACCGGTGTTACCGGCGCGCACGCCCAGCTTGCCATGAATGGTGCCGGTGGTCACGCCGGGAAAGGCGCGTTCAACGATGAAGCCTGAGATACCGGTATGATCACGCTTGTTTTTCTTACCAATATCGGTCCAGCCGAAAATGAGGAAATGATCGGCCACGTCGGCGAGGCTGATCCACATCTTTTCGCCGTTGAGGATATA
>DOTU01000112.1:0-3096 GCA_003520965.1 Candidatus Zixiibacteriota bacterium | reverse complement strand
GGCTCGGTTAGTCCGAAACTGGCGATCTTCTCCCCTTTGGATTGGGGCGTAAGATATTTCTCCTTCTGGAATTGATTGCCCCAGGAAAGGAGAGGCAGGGAATTGAGACCGATATGAACCGAGAGGATCACGCGGGCTGAGGTATCGGCGTATTCCAGCTCTTCGCAAGCCAGGCCGAGGGAGATATAATCCATTCCTGCCCCACCATACTTTTCCGGGAGGCAAAGGCCCAGAATATCGGATTCAGCCATTTTGGTCATTATCGATGGATCGAATTTTTGCTCCCGGTCATTTTCGCGGATATTGGGAGTAACGTTTTTGGCGGCAAACTCGCGGCAGAGCTTTTGAACAGATTTTTGGTCATCGCTTAATTCGAAATTCATATTTGGTTCTCCCAAAGAGAGTAATTTTATACAAAGATTCAGATTGCTTCGGCCTATTCCAATGGTGGAATAGGCCTCGCAAAGACAAGCTTGGTTTTATTTTCAATGACACTAATTATATAAATTAATGCTATAAAATATATGCTTATAGTAAAATCTCAAAGGTAAAAGAAAGGCGGCGAAGAGGTGTGCCAAGAAAAATTCGCCGTCAGGTGTAGGCACCTGACGACACATTGAATATTAATAAGCGCTGTCAGGTCAGGCGACCGGACGGCACATTGAGAAGAAACGCCGCGAACCGGTTTGATTCGCGGCATTGGTCTTAATAAATCCTGGTTATTTAGGCTGCGGAGGTTGGCCCTCGGGTTTCTGCTCGGTTGTTGGAGCATCGATAACGGCCGGTTTGCCGGGCTCAATCGGCTTGACATTGTTCGGATACACGGGTTTCGTTTCCGCCTGTTTCGGGCCCTTTGTACCTTTTATAGTATAGGGAATCGAAAAACGGGTAACTCCTTTGGGAATGCCGGTTTCGAAAGTGATTACATGGTTATCGTCATATTCAGGCACCGAGCCTTTCCAGTCAAACTCCAACTTACTCGATTCTCCTTTTTTAATATTTGCATTTTTAACTTTGGTTTTAACACCGTCTACGGGGGAACCAATCATCGTCAGATTGACAGGGAGCGAATCGAGATTATCGACGGTGATGAAATTTCGGGCAGTGTCTTTACTGAAAACCATTTTGTACGGCTCAAGTCTGATGTCTGAGACGGTATCGGGAGCAACAACGATATTGGCCGCAAAATCAATAGTCAACGACACCTGGGTAATATCATTGCTGGTGATTTTAGCGTTTTTGGATACTTTGCCGCGGCTGGTTTTAGTATTGAACACCAGGGCAACAGTGGTGGACTCGCCCGGCGCGAGGGTCTTTTTCTGGATCGGGGCGGTGGTACATCCGCAGCCGGGTTTGACATCGATGATATTCAAGGTGTCGTTGCCAGTATTTCTGATCAAGTAATCGTGAGTCAGAACACTATTCTGGGGCACGTTGCCGTAATCCCAGTGCGTTTCCGGCACAAATATCCGGGGACTGCCCATCGATAAAACAGGCCAGAGGATGAGTAACAAAATTGCGATCAGCGCTGGTTTCATGTTTCACTCCAATCTTTCGTTTTTGATTACTGCGTTTTCTTTGATATCGAGTTATTTTGTGCGTTTGCTGCTCTTCAATCCAAAAGAAAAGCCGCGGGCCAGGCAGACCCGCGGCTTTAAATAACATGAATATCTATTACTTAGGCGGCCACTGCTGGGTACCTGGCAAAGGTTTCTCTAACTTTACACTATCGGGCGATACTTTTTGGAGATTCTCCTTTTCATTAGGCGCAACTTTTGGCTGTCCGGGGAAGGTAGCTCCGGGTTTCTCGCCGTTTGGGTTCGGCTTTACGACGGTAGGCGATGTTTTCGGAGGTATCACCGGTCCCGGTTTCGGCCCTTTAGTTCCAGTAACAGTGTACGGTATCGAAAACCGGGGAAGTCCTTTTAGTCCAGTGTCGAAAGTGGCCACATGATTGGCGTCATATTCCGGTGGAACGCCTTTCCAGGCGAATTCCATCGTGGTATTTTTACCGGACTTAATTTTTTGATTCTTAATCTTGGCGCTAACCCCGTCAAGCAACGGGCCTACCTGGGTCAGCCTGACCTCGCTGGTATCAAAATTATCAACTTTTACAGAAAACTTGGCTTTATCCTTACTGAAAACTAACTGATCGGGGCTAAGTCTTACGTTCGAAACGGTATCGGGATTGAAAACTATGTTGGCCGAGAAATCAATCGTTACTGCCGCGCGAACAGAATCATTGCATGAAATCCTGGCGTTCTTAGAAACCTTTCCCTTGCTTGTTTTAGTCCCGAATATCAATTCCACGACCGTGGAATCTCCCGGCGCCAACTCTTTCTTTTGAATCGGCGCTGAGGTGCATCCTCAACCAGGCCTGACATCGATAATTTTCAGTGTATCATTACCGATATTTCTGATCCAGTAATCATGTGTCAGAGTGCTATTCTGGGGAACATTACCAAAATCCCAGTGTGTCTCAGGCACTGACATTTGAGGTCCGGCTGCTGAGATGACGGACAAGGAGATCAGAAACATGATTGCTGTCAGTAATTTCTTCATAAAACCGCTCCTAAGCTTTCACTTTAAGAAAACCACATTTGTACTAATATCGCTAAAATTAAATTTTCGTCAACCTAATTTTGCCCTCTTAGCCAAGTATCCGAAAAGCGCCCGATCGAAAGGCACCGAGGTATCAAGGAGATGGTAATCTATCTTGGAATCGCGGCAAGCCCGACTGATTCCGGCGATATACTCGTCCAGCCGCTCAATATAGTCTTTTCGAACTTGCCAGGGATCGGTTAGCAGCTCCCGGCCAGTCTCCATATCACGGAAACGGGCTTCAGTTTTGTATTCGAAGCTGCGCTCGAACGGATCCAATATCTGAAATACGATAACCTCATGCTGGCGGTGCCGGAAATGCTTGAGACCCAGAAGAAGCTTATCGGGGTCATCGAGAAGATCCGAAATCACGATTATCAAGCCGCGTCGCTTAATGCGCTCGGCGAGCTCGTGGAAAGCAACACCGGCATCGGTTTGATTGGATGGCGCGGTATTATTTAGCTGTCTGAGGATTGGAGTGATATGAGACCTGGC
>DOTU01000265.1 GCA_003520965.1 Candidatus Zixiibacteriota bacterium | reverse complement strand
GTGTGGCAGCTTTCGCGCCGGGCAAATGAGATACAGGCATCGCCTATAAGGAAACTTGTTCCTTATGCTGACGAGGCCCGTAAAAAAGGAATTCATGTTTATCACCTAAACATCGGACAACCGGATATCGAGACTCCTCCAGAGTTCTGGGACGCGATCAAGACCTATCAGCAGAAAGTACTGGCATACGGTCATTCGCAGGGGCTGGCCTCATATCTCAAGGCGCTTTCGGGATATTATCATCAATGCGGGCTTGAGATTTCGCCGGACGAGATCGTAGTTACCACCGGTGGATCCGAGGCGATAGTATTTGCCTTCACTCTGATTTGTGAGCCCGGGGAGAAGATCATCGTTTTTGAACCGTTCTATACCAACTATAACGGTTTCGCCACGATGGCCTCGATTGAGCTATTGCCGTTAGAAACAAAGGCGGAAAAGGGTTTCCATCTGCCATCGCGAGAAGTGATCGAGGCGGCTATCGATGATGATGTCAGAGGGATTATGATCTGCAATCCCAACAACCCGACCGGTACTCTGTTCTCATATCAGGAAATGGAAATGCTGGCTGATATTGCTCGCGAAAACGGCCTGTTTATTCTTTCGGATGAGGTTTACCGTGAGTTCGTTTATGAAGGTGTTCACACCTCGATTTTCGATATTCCCAATGTCGATGAGTTTGCTATCATGCTCGATTCAATAAGCAAGCGGTACTCTGCCTGCGGAGCGCGGGTTGGTTGTTTGGTTACGAAAAATCATAAGCTGCATCAAGCGGCTGTGAAGTTCGGCCAGGCAAGGCTTTGTCCTCCAACATTAGAGCAGGTGGGAGCGGAAGCAGCGTTGAAATTGGGCGCGCCTTATTTTGAGAAGGTGATGGGGGAATATCGAAAACGGCGGGATATCGTTTACGAAGGTTTGATGGCGATAAAGGGCACGGTATGTGTCAAGCCTGCCGGAGCGTTTTATGCTATGGCAAAGCTGCCGATTTCGGATTCCGAAGAGTTCGCTAAGTTTATGTTGTCGAAATTTTCCTACCAGAACAAGACGGTAATGGTTGCGCCCGGACCGGGGTTTTACGCCTCCCCTAATAAAGGAAGCGACGAATGCCGTATAGCTTATGTTTTAAATACCGAATCTCTCAAAGATGCCATGCAGATCCTGAAACTGGGCGTGGAGGCGTTTAACAGCCGATGAGAAAATATTACGGGGGTATCGATCTTGGTGGCAGTTTTGTAAAGGCCGGTTTGCTTTCCGCGGAAGGCGAGCCTGTCTCAAGTTTGATTGTCCCCGCATCAGTCGAGAAAGGTATTCCGGCAGTTAAGGCCAACCTTCGCGAGATTGGGAACAAGCTGATTGATTTGGCTATACAGAATCATGGTGACTTAATAGGAATCGGAGTGGGCAGCCCAGGTACAATCAAATATCCCGAAGGGATCGTTACCGGCGCGACTCCGAATATACCGGGTTGGCCAGGTACTAATATTAGCGAAATATTTTCCGATTTTCCTTTGAAGGTGGTGGCTGATAATGACGCTAATTGCATGGGCCTGGCGGAAGCGTTATTTGGCGCCGGTATAGGGACATCAATTGGATTTTATCTTACTATCGGCACCGGTATCGGTGGGGCGATCATTATTAATGGCAAACTTCATAGGGGAGCGAGTTTTTGCGCGGGCGAATTCGGCCACACCATATTTGTTTATAACGGGGTACAATGCAAGACCGGCCGTCGGGGTTGTCTGGAGCATTATGTTAACGGGTCAGCTTTGGTAAGTGCTACGTTGGAGTTGATTAAGTTGCACCCTGAATCGGTGCTGGCGAAGGCGCGAGAACTGATCACACCTAAATTGATCTTCGAAGCCTTCAATCAGGGTGATTCGGTGGCCCAAAAGGCGGTCGCGGAGAATGCAGCCATGTTGGGAACCGCTATTGGCTCTGCAGTTAATCTATTAAATCCGGAAATTGTAGTAATTGGCGGGGGAATGGCGCTTGGAGGACAGAAATATATAGAGCTTATTAAGAAAGCAATCTTCGCATTTGCATTTGAGTCGACAACATCAGCGCTCAGAGTCGAACTAGCTAAATTCGGCAATGATGCCGGCTGGATCGGAGCAGCCTGTCTCAATATCACCTGAAAATAATGTAATCGGAAGCAATCGGAAATGGTGGATATTGTCGGTTTCAGCGATGGGAGTTTTTCTCTCAACGCTTGACGCCTCGATTGTCAATATCGCTCTCCCAACAATAGGGGACCATTTCAATGCAACGGTGCAGGCCACAGCCTGGGTTACTATCAGCTATTTGTTGGTTATTACCGCTCTGCTCTTAATCTTTGGACGGCTCTCCGATCTGTATGGGCAAAAGCTTATTTTTACCGGCGGTCTTTTTCTATTCACTCTTGGCAGCGGCCTTTGCGCGATATCGACGAATCTTTTACAGTTGGTGCTATTTCGATCACTCCAGGGTGTTGGCGCGGCAATGATTGTTTCTAACACATCCGCGATTGTCACTAACGCCTTTCCGCCTGAACAACGTGGCACTGCGTTGGGGACGATAGGCGCAATCGTATCAATAGGACTAATGTCAGGCCCGCCGCTCGGTGGATTCATCATTCATTACCTGGGATGGCATTATATTTTCCTGGTTAATGTACCGATTGGTATTATTGCGATTCTCCTAACATTAAGGATATTACCCGAACATAGAGCCGATAAGGGGGCTCGAATATTTCACCCGTTTGATTCGATCCTCTGGATTGCGGCGGTATTAGCTTTGGTGATGGCGTTCCGGGCCTCAGGCGATCTTCATTCAATCATGCGCGATATTCTCATCTATATGACTATCTGCCTGCTGCTGATAGCGGCATTCATAATGAGGCAAAAACGGGCAGAATCACCCCTTCTTAATCCTCTATTTTTAAAAAACGGGATATTTGTTTTTGCCTCTATCGCCGGTTTTTTCTCTTATATGACCATGATAGCGCTAACATTTATGCTGCCATATCTTCTTGAACATTCGTTCGGAAAAAGTCCGCTTGATACTGGCACTATTCTGGTAGTTATCCCCGCCACAACAGTTTTTGTCTCTCCTATTTCGGGATTTTTATCAGATAAGTTTGGGCAGCGACCGATTGCCAGCCTGGGGACATTAATTTCAACGCTGGCTATCGCCTCCATGTTCTTAATAAATCCCAGTGTTCCTATTTGGCACCTGGTGGTAGGTTTAATTGCATTTGGAATCGGATTAGGGATGTTTGGTTCGCCGAACAATTCAGCTTTGATGGGATCTGTCGATTATAAGGATAGAGGCTCTGCCGGAGGAGTGCTGGCAACCGTGAGAAACCTGGGAATGGTCACCGGGTTGGGAATAATAAGTATTATCTACAATGCCGGCTTGAAAGGGACTGAGGAACTGACCGCCTACTCGAAAGCATTCAGTAACGCCTTGCCGGTGGTAATAGCATTTTCTCTGATAGCGTTGATTTTCTCGGCACTTCGGCGGTCGGTATCGAGTAAGTAGGTTAAAATGCATTTGATTTATTTGAGCGATCTTTGATAAATAGCTTTTACGATACGCAAGACCTTGTTAATTCCATGAATAGAGGTCCAGATTATCTCGTTGAATTGTGAGAGATATTTCATTGTTTGACAAATTAGTGATTGATTTTTTTCCCTCCTCAGCTATTTTGATTTATATGGGGAGCATTTGGAGCAGAATACGGGTTTAGGCCAGAAACTAATTGCCTGAAACGCTGGAGCGATAGGATGTACGAAAAGATTTACGTTGTACCTCTCGATGAAAACAGCCGTCCATTTGCGGAGTGGCTGGGCCAGACATTATCCAGAAAGATGGGATTCCGCCTGCAAACAGGTATTGTTTCACGTTTGCCCGAAGAAGCTTTCAACGCCGGTAGCAATCAGTATTACGCCGTTCCGATCTTAGCCAAGCTTGAGCTTCTTAAGGGGGCCGAGGATGAGATCATTCTGGCGGTTACCGACGAGGACCTGTTCATTCCGAACCATAATTTCGTTTTTGGCCAGGCCAACTCGGTGGGACGTACGGCTATTGTTTCACTGTTGCGGCTCAAACCTGAATATTACGGTCTTCCTGAGGATGAAGAATTAACTCGATCCAGGTTGCTTGCATCCGCATTGCATGAGTTAGGGCATCTATTGGGCCTCAAAAACTGCGCTAACGATTGCGTGATGCGCGCTATCATGAATGTCAACGAACTCGATCACCGGGCTGAGGGGTTCTGCCCAAACTGCCTGCTTAATCTGACTCTGCCAACCAAAGTTAAAATTTAGGCGCTTGCCTTAACATATCGAAATTAGTAATTTTCCGCCATAACAGGCGGATTATTATTTTGGGGTATTTTCTATCATAATTAAAGACGAAATATTAATAGCCAGGGATTCTACCGCTGTCTGGGATCTGCTGACTGATATCAGCCGTTGGAGCCGATGGACGAGGCTGATTAATCGGGCGGCTGTTTATGGCCCTATCAAGGCTGATACGGAATTCAAATGTCTGGTGCGCAAATGGGATCTCGATGGAGTTATCATCGAGGCTACGCCCGAGAAGAGTTTCGCTATCGACGGCCAATCCTCCGGTTTGCTTTTACGCTTTTCATGGGAAATCCAGGAGCAGGCTGGGGGGACAAGGGTATCGCTAACTGCTGATGTATCAGGCTGGTTAGTCGCATTGTTTAAACGAAAAGTTGAGCGAGCTCTAATTGATGATATTTTCACCTGGCTGTATGCATTGAAGACCACGCTTGAAAGAGGTAAGGTCGAATCGGGAGAAATTCAGGCGCGTCAAAAACCAAAAAGGCGGGTTACTGCTCCCGGCCCACTGAGGTTTCTTTTCAAAAAGAGAAGCGACGAAGAATAAGGTACTGATCCGCCGCCGGTTCCGTCTT
>DOTU01000022.1 GCA_003520965.1 Candidatus Zixiibacteriota bacterium | reverse complement strand
ATTGTTTTCGGAGGGGCCGATAATTTCAATTGAATCCATGTTAGACTCAATCTGCGCTCGCATTTTTTCCGGATCACCCATAGGCCGTTCAGTCCCCTCGGTTGGTGGCCCCTGGCGCCTTCTCATTCCAACAGGATAACGGATTCCAAACTTCTTGTTTTTTCCACCCTTGCTATCCAGCCAGACAGTCAATCCGCCGCGCATAATCATCATTTGGGTATCCCTGTCCTCTGCCTTGAGCAGAAGGTACAGGTTACTGCCGTCATTCTGAAGACCGATTATTATCGGCTTATCATCAATTGTATATTGCGCGGAAATTGGCCAAACGGAATTGGTATCGGCGATGGTCATGGAAGAGGATCTCCAACTGCTATTTAAGGTTGGCTCGCCGGCAACAATGCTATATGTCAATAACAGAAAAATAACCATTGTTAGTTGATAGAGTTTAGGCTTTTCCATACTTACCACCTTTCAAAAATCATTCCTGCTCGCCAAAATTTCTCAACATATAACAAGTAAAGAATCTTGTTATAGCTCACTGGACCATAGCCCAGTCCTAATAGATATCAGTAGAGACGGGCACGAGATTTTGGCATCCCCACTATATCTATTTATGCCTATTGGACATCAGATATCTTAAAAAGAATAGCGGGTTTATTAAATTTTATCGAAAAATCGAAAAATAACTCAGTTGCGGGTAGATGAAAGGTTGCTTATTGGCGATCGGATTTGGGAGTCAGAGCTTGCTCTGACTCCCTTGAATTTCGCAATCCTATGGATTAAATTCTACTTCTTTTTTGTGTCGTGAAAGAGCCAATTTGCGGGAATGCCCGTTTTTTCGATTCCCGGCCCTTCAACCGACAACTCCAATCCCTCGTCTCCCTTAGCCTGGAACATTAGAACCTTGATTGGATGATATCCTGCTTTAAGCGCAATCTCGCCTAACACGTCGCCGGTGCCATGAAGGCCGTAGTTATCGACCACTAGAGAATCGCCGATATAAAGGGACGAGCCGTCATCGGAACTGAGATAGAATTCGTAAAGGCCATCGGATGGAATATTGATAAAGCCGTTAAACGTCAGGCCAAAATCTTCTTTTCTGGCAAAATCGGGAATGGCAATCGTATTGGATGCAAATTCCTTTACAACTTTGAGCGTATCGAAATTGGGAAGCTTATCCCAATGACCTTCGAAATACTTGGCGTTTAGGCCGGGCAACACCTTAATAGTTTTAACCGCTTCATGTGGGATAAGCTGGTTAAATGTGGCTGATGTAACATAATGATCATCAGCCCCATCAAGGAAAGCCCGCGATTTGACGGTTGTGGTTTTAGTCATCACGATTTGGCCATTATATATAGGTGACTCTTTCGTCGGATCGCTACCGTCCAACGTATAGTGCACCTCGGCGCCGGGAATGGGGCAGGTGATAGTTGCCTCGACTTTATCCAAGAACGATTTACGAGGGGCATGGATATCAGTTAAGGTCGCTTTAGGGATATCATAGAGCGGCATTCCAGCCATTACGTTATCTCGATTTGTTTTTACAGCCGTAGCGGCCAGTATTCTAATATTTTGATTTTTTGGAAGTGTAACGGTTTGCGCGCCCGCTGGTAGATCGAGAGTAATGAGATAGAGATATGTAAATCGATATGCCTCATCTTCACTCTTGGCTGTGTGCCGATGAGTGCCGTACCAGGCGACTGGTACATCATTAACATATCCCGGTGCTATATCTTTAGCATCCTCACGAATCTCACCTGAAATTACTCTGCTATTCCACTGGCCGATGAACTGGGCGTAATCGGGAATTGGAACGGTTGTCTCATTTCCGTTTACCATAAATGTGGCCATTGCAGGTCCACCAACCGCTGTACCGAGGAGATATAATTTGTTAAACTCGCCTTTCGGCACGGATATCGATTGACCATCGCAGGCTACCACGTTCTTCTGCCAATCGGCTTTTGGTCCGAAAACATACGGCACGTCAAGCCAGGTTATGGTATCGGGCAGTAGGTCGCCGGAGATAGTATTCCCCTCGCCATCGAAATCGCCGTCCTTGCGGTTGGAATCGAGTGAGATGCCATCGAGGTTGTAGGGGAGCTTAATTGGCTTAGCTATTAATTTCGGAACTGAAATTTTAGGAGAGTCCAATTTTAACGCAAAAGCCCTGGGCCGATAAGGCTGAAATGAGGTGACAATTCTGCCTTCGCGTATTTCAACCGAGCCGATTGTCTCTTCCGCACCATTTACCTCCCTCGCCTTTAGTATTTTGGATGGCATACAGTATTCGCCGCCGCTTAATGTCTCCCCTTGCGTTTCACGAAGACGAATAATTATCTCATCGCTATTCTCCGCTTGCTTTATAGCATTTTCAAAGAGTTTTGATTCCGGCATGCATTCATCGCCAACATCCATTATATGTGCATAATGGGTGAATTCAATTGGGGATAGATGCCTTCCAGCCTTTCCATTATGACTGTAAGTTATAAAAGCTACCAGCGGTTGGTTGAGTTTCGCGGCCTTCCACAGTACGTTTCGCCCAGGTCCTTGACGCCAATCGTGGCCGTGCGCCATTATGGCAATCTTGAACTCATGATGCCCGTTATCCTGCGATTTCTGATCACCCACCCAATTCCAACTTTCGTAAACGCCGGGAGTGTGTATAAGCGACAAGCGCAGTGTGGCGCTATCGGGATGATCCCAGCCGTATTTGCAATCGTTGAGAACAGCTACGCCGTAGCTGCCATCTTTGGCTGTCATATCGGCCCACTGCTGCCCGGGGACCTCGTATTTCTTGGACGTGTTCACGCCACGTGAGATCGTGCCGAGGCCGATATCGTAGGTTACAGAATCGTTGGGTGTATTGAACTTGAAGTCGGCTTTCA
>DOTU01000109.1:2994-5567 GCA_003520965.1 Candidatus Zixiibacteriota bacterium | reverse complement strand
CGACTCGATAGGAAAACTATTATTTGGTCTCTACCACCGATTCCTCCGAGCTAGTCTCGATTTTTATTTTCGCATAGGTTTGTACCAGCCCACCAAGGCCGGTCATAAGTGCCAAAAGTACAAGGAGATAACCCACTATTGGAATAAACGAGAGAAGCAATATAGCGGTCAGGCCGATTGTATAACATAGATAACCGGGTGTGCTTTCCGTGCCCGGACGTAATAAACGACAGATGCGCCGTCCCAAAAAGAGACTGGCGAATATTCCGCCGCAGAATGTAGCCACGCCAAAGAGCATGAGAATAAG
Source organism: Candidatus Zixiibacteriota bacterium (assembly GCA_003520965.1). GTDB lineage: Bacteria > Zixibacteria > MSB-5A5 > UBA10806 > UBA10806 > UBA10806. The sequence continues at coordinate 5,260 of DOTU01000109.1, read as the reverse complement.
TGGTGCAAGAGGAGCCGCCAATAGCGTGAAAAATAGAATAATAGCTACGATGGGAGTCAGAAAAAACAATATAAACCCAAGACCCATGCTGGGGAAAAAGCGCTGTTCTAAAACCTTAGTGGTAGCCAGGGCCTTGGATCTGCCGAGTAGAATTATGACATTTCCAGAAACGGCCAGGATAAACCATAAGAAGATAAGTAGAATAAAGCCCGGGAATGGGATTAGAGTCAGAACGATGATGGCAACGGCCATTAAAGTTGACATAATGAAATAGCCGCGCAGGGAGATAATCCAGGTTAGAGCGGTCCAGAAGTTGCCCTTACTCTTCTCTTTCGGTTTCTCAATCTCGGCTTTCTTCCAATTAATTTTGCCGGTAATGACGCTGCCGCTTCCGATCGTCGCCCGAGAAGATGAGCTGTAATTAAGATCACCATCGATAACAGTATTGGGATCGATAGTTAGGGAATCGCCCTTAAATTCGAGATTCCCCCCCACATGACCGGAGATCACGGCAAGAGAAGCTTTTACTATCAGGTTTCGGGCGACATCACCCTGAAAAATGACGCTGGCCCCGGCAAGATCGGCGTCGCGGCCGATATGCGAACCAGGCCCGACATTGATCTCCTGTCCAAACAATAACACGTTGCGCCCGATATCGGCGTTGCAAGAGATGCTTTTGGCCATGCCCCTGAAGCTTCCCACCACCGGCGCCAGGTTTTGCACCGAGTAACCCAAAGCCATGAAGTTTCCGGTTACCGAATCGGTCTGGACTATCTCGTAACTAAAGGAGAAGAGATCGCCATAAACGCGGCTGTCGAATTTAATCCGCGCCCCCGTGATAAAAACATCATCTTCATAAAGTGTGTCAACTTCATAACTTGGACTTTTGGAATTGAGGAAGGTAGTGCCCCAGGCGGGCTTCAGGGCGCAGCAGATGGCCAGCGCCAAAACTATCTTTGCGGCAAGCTTAATCATTTATTACCCTCATTAGCTACGAGCAATGCAGATTAATTGTTACCAGATTTGTTGTGGCCAGTCAAGAGATTACTTGCCTGATCTTCGGACAACCCTTATTTTGCTCCTATGGCAGATAATAAATCCCCTCAAGCCCGATTGCCAGTTGACAAATATCCCAAGAGTATACCTATTATCCGATGGTTTCTCCTAATTCTTGAGGCAGGGCTGGCTATATATTTTGCCCTTTCTTTCAGGCTGATACTGGGAATCCTATTCCTGGCCTATGGGATAGTCTGTCTCTTTCTGATCTTTCCACTGATTCGCTGCGTACGCTGCACCTACTACGGGAAGCGCTGTAATTTTGGCTGGGGAAAGTTCTGGGTCTCAAATGTTTTCCCCAAAAGCGAGGACGAGCCCTTTGGCGCTTTGCACGGCTGGAGTATTCTTCTCTGGCCGGTTCGGCTAATCCCGATTGGCCTTGGGCTGCGAAATCTGCCCTTGTGGATATTCGTCAAATTTAGTTTTATGCAAAACGGCCTTTTTCTTATCTATTTGGCAATTTTGTTCATACATCGGAAATTCTATAGATCGCAGGCTTGCAGTCGATGCCAACAACAGAAAGTTTGCCCGGTTTACACTGGTCGAATCGGCGGACTCGAAGTCATTAAATAACAAAGCCTTTTAATATCGTACGTGTACAAAAAACATAACCAACGTCAATTGGGGAACCCAAGCCAAATTAAAAAGGTATTTTAAGCGAAGAGAACATGGCCTATTTTGAAATTAAAGAATGGATAGCAAAACTTAAGCCATCTCCCAGGGGGAAATCGGCTGATTATTGTGGTTTGACACCGGAGCAGCTTTGGAAGATGTACCGGGTAATGGTTCTGGCGCGACGAGTTGAGCTGGAAGAGAAGATTCTTTTAAGGAAAGGGATCTGCCGATTCTTCATTGGCTGTGGCGGAAAAGAACTTATCGATGTCGTGGCCGCCCAGGCGCTTGACGGGCAAGACCCGTTTGTCGGCTATTACCGCAATAAGGCGTTTGATCTCTATCGCGGGGTCACTATTGACGAGAAGATATTAGAGGCTATTGGAGACAGACGCGCGGTGGCGACAGGCGGAATGCTGCAACCATCGCACTCGTCGTATCCGGAACTCGCTATTCTACCGCAGGCCTCGCCAACCGGTTCTCATGCGCTGGAGGCGGCTGGGTTGGGAGAGGCGATAAAAAATCAAAGCCCGATAACCGGTCCAGTCGGATTGAAGGGCGGAAGGTACCGACCCGAAACGATTGTTTATACAGCTAT
>DOTU01000109.1:955-2673 GCA_003520965.1 Candidatus Zixiibacteriota bacterium | reverse complement strand
AATAATACCAGAAATATTTTCAGTATTTATAACTGTGGCTGGGCGATTTCAACGAGCGTGGGCGAGCAGTTTCCCGAAGGCGATCCAACCACGTCGTTTGAGGGTTTCCGCCGTTTCGGACTATTAATAGAGAATTTCGATGGCACCGAGATAAAAGATTCTCTGGCGGCGATGAAGCGGATGATCGAGTATGTCAAATCGGGACGCGGCCCGGTGATTGCCAATATCAAGGTTACGCGTGAGGAGTCGCATTCTGGGTCCGACGACCAAGCGCATTATATGCCGCTGGATTTGCAAAAGTATCATATCGAAAACGACTCGCTTCGGAAAATGGCTAAAGAACTAATCGATGATGGCTTGTTTACCCCCGCCCAACTGGCAGGTCTTTATGATCAGATTGACGAGGAGGTCAAAGAATCCTCCGACCGCATCGCCTCAAGTTATCAGAGAAAAACCTCGAATGATATTCTAGGTAAGGTTTATAGCTATAAGCATGACACGTCGGAAAAACTCTGGCGGGAGCTTATTATCGAGCGGGGCGGGTCGCGCGCCGCGCGCTATGAAGAGTTTTATCGCAAAGGCTTTTTTGAGACCTCGGAGCTTCCCGAAAACCAGCCGCCTATGATGCTGCGCAAAGCTATTAATTACGCCCTTTTCGATATTTTCATGCTCTCAGATGATACGGTCTTGTTCGGTGAGGATGTGGCTGATTTTGCCCGTGAGGTTTTTCAAAAGGGTGAAGAATATACTTCCAAGCTCAAAGGCAAAGGCGGAGTTTTCCTGACTACAAAAAATATGCAGCGGGCCTTTGGGGCAGATAGAGTATTTAATACTCAGCTTGATGAAGCCGGTATCCTGGGACGGGCGGCCGGTCACGCTTACCAGGGGCGGGTGCCGATGCCTGAGGTTCAGTTTATAGATTATATCAGCCCGGGCTACCAGCAGCTTAAGGATAGGATTGCCACCACCTATCAGCGTTCCGGCGGGCGGGTGCGAACGCCAATGGTGATTAGAGTTTCTTATGGTGGATACAAGCAAGGTGCGGGAGCAATGTGGCATTCTGAGGCAAACCTGGGAACCTTCATTAATATCCCCGGCTTGCATGTGGTGATACCGTCAAATGCTTCCGATGCGGTTGGACTACTGCGCACAGCATTCGTATCTGGCGATCCGGTACTTTTTTGCGAAGCTGTGGCACTTTATAACCGGCGTGATTGGGAAGGCCTCGATATCTTAGCCAAATATCCACCAATTGGCGAACTGATTCCTTTTGGCCAGGCCAAAGTTTATAACGAAAACGCCAGAGATTTAACAATTATTAGTTATGGCATAACGCTTCCCATGACGCTTAAGGCGTCGGAGATTTTGAAAAGTAAAGGGATCGAAGCGCGTGTCCTCGATCTGCGCACAGTCAAACCGATTGACTGGCCGGCGATCGACAAGGCGGTCTCGGAGTGTTCTAAGGTTTTGATTGTTTCAGAGGATCGTTTCCACGGCGGAGTTGGGCCGACTATCTCGGCTTATATCGCCAACAATCTGTTCGATTTTCTCGATGGCCCCGTGCGTCTGGTGACAGCGCAGGATGCCCGAGTAGTCTACGGCGCAGACGGCGATGAAATCTGTTTGCCACAAGTGGATAAGATTGTAGGGGCAGCGACGGAACTGGCGGGGTACTAGAAAGAGAACGTCGCTTTCTAAATATTATTATTAAACCACAT
>DOTU01000109.1:0-621 GCA_003520965.1 Candidatus Zixiibacteriota bacterium | reverse complement strand
CAAGCTCATTTTCTTAGTTTCTACGAAATCACCGGCACGCATTTTATAGAAATAGATTCCGCTGGAAACCCTCTCGCCTGTTTCGTTGCGGCCATCCCAGATTACGCTTTTGTTTCCGGCATCCTGGTAACCATCAACAAGCGTTCTCACGCGCTGGCCTAAAATATCATAAACCTCAAGACTGACATCGGAAGGCGCAGGAAGAGCATAATCAATCTGGGTTTCGGGGTTGAAGGGGTTGGGATAGTTTTGCGATAGGGCATAGTCATTCGGTAGCATTGAATCCCCGGAATAATCTTCATATTTGGGCAGGCCCGAATTGATCGATTCTCTTAACTTATCTGTCAGATAAACAAGTTTATCCGCGGAGAATCTCGAAATCATTCTCAATCGCTGATAAAGCCTGATTTCAATCTTTATCGCGGCCAATTGATTAGAGGCGGGACGAAAATGGCCATGCTCAAGGGATCTGCGCACAATCTGAAGGCTTCTTTGAAGCGTAATAGCAGCGAAATTGCATGAAATTGAGCCGTTTGCCCTAAAAATTGGGATAACTTCGGAGAGAGCGTCAAGCCCCTGAAGAGGCTCAGCAAACAGCGCCAGATCAATCACCCGCCCCTC
>DOTU01000184.1 GCA_003520965.1 Candidatus Zixiibacteriota bacterium | reverse complement strand
TCGATATCACAAACATCATCAAATCGTGGCAGGATAGCTCCCTGGCCAATAACGGCCTCATTCTTTACTATGACTCCGCCACTCTCCCGTACTTCACCTATAAGCGGGGAGAGAGCGCGCCGTTTGCCACGGTTAGATTCGATTATACGCACTAGACCGTATTTGCAATTTGAATTCGGGGGCGGTCAATCGATCGCCCTCTTTTTTTTAACCATTGTCTGATATTCGCCAATTTCCAGCAATCTTAGTACTGAAAACCAGTCAATACGAAGGAGATGTATCAGTAGATCGAAACTCTACGGACACTATGGCCCCGCGATATCAGAAGATTTAAGACAATTAGAGCCGCATCAAAGCACATTTCAAGTAGATTTTAGGTTGTCTCTCGTTTTAACTTCTCAAGAGCATCTATATATTTCTTGACAAATGCGGATTGTACCTCTATTATTTTTTTTGCATCATTTGTTTTGATTTGCTTTGAATTAATTTTTTGTCCTACAAACCTGTATTGGAGGTATTTGTGAAGACCTTCGTTATTTGCCTGATTACAATGCTTATGGCCACTTCCGTCTTTGCCCGCATTATAAACGTGCCAGCAGACTATGCCACCATTCAAGGCGGCATCGATGCCAGCGTAAGCGGCGATACGGTCCTGGTGGCGCCGGGGGAGTACACCGAGGTAGATACCATACAGGATAAGAATATTCTGCTTACAAGCTCACAGGGGCCTGAATCTACAATTCTACACGGTTATGTATATCTTTGGGGGGCAGGAATTGATTCAACTTGCATACTCAGGGGCTTTGATATCAATGGCTATAATATTAATATATCGCCTGATTACCTGGTTTATGTAATAAGCGGCACCCCAATTATATGCGGAAACATAATTGAAAATAATTCCAATGACCAATGGGGCGCTGGTGTTTACCTGAGGGATGCCGGAGCGACAATTAAGAGCAACATAATAAGGAATAATTGGTCTTATGCTTATTGGGGAGGCGGAATCTACGCCGCCAATTGGGATACTACAACCCGGGAAAATGTCATAATAGAAGGGAATATCATCTCCGGAAATAGAACGGGCTGGCTGCCGGATCAAGGTGATGCTGGAGGGATAAATATGCAAACACCGGGCATAATTAGATATAATTTGATTCTTAATAATATTGCCGGTAGGATTGTTTATTATGCTCAAGGGGGCGGTATGAGGCTACTCAATACCAATATCCAGGTATATAATAATACCATCGTGGGGAATTCTGCCAATGGCGATGGCGGCAATGGAAGGGGGGGGGGATTAATTTTTTCTGCATTATCATCGTTTAACGAAGGGTTTATTAAAAACAATATTATTGCATATAACTTAAGGGGCGGAGGGGTTTTGGGCGCGATTAGCGATACCGCCTGCACCGCTTGGGATTATAATTTGGTTTTCGGTAATGGTGGTGGTGATTATAGGGGTTTTCAACCCGGTCCCCATGATATTCAGACGGACCCCCTATTTATAGACCGATTCACAGGCGAATATCATCTACTTTCCAATTCTCCCTGTATCGATGCCGGAGATCCTTCATTACCAAAAGATCCTGATTCCACCAGATCAGATATTGGAGCTTATTTCTTTGATCAATCTGTGGGGATAGATGAGGATGAGAATCCTTCGGGACCATATCAGTTTACTCTCTCTCAGAATTACCCTAATCCTTTCAATGCTCAAACGACCATATCATACCATCTTGATAAGGAAGCGATAGTTAGCCTTCATATTTATTCCATTATGGGGCATTTGGTATTATCCCTTGTTAACAAGGAAACACAGAAAGCAGGTGAACATAAATACAGCTGGGAAGGGATGGACTCTACAGATAATACAGTATCAACCGGGATTTACTTCTATGAGCTATACGTGGATGGAACCAAACAGTCAAAGGCCATGATATTAATTAAATAAGATGGCCTATCAGGGAGGTGTGGTTTTATGAGAAGTATTTTCAAAACTTTTATTACATTAGTATTTCTTGCTCCAATGGCATTCGGTGTAGATATAAGCATGAATATGCAAGAAATGAGTCATATAAGTCAGGGGACAGTTGGGGCCTTATGGGATATCTGCGGCTGGTATGATTCCCAACATGAAAAATACTATGTTCTTACGGGTGATCCTGACACCTTAACAGGAGGAATGACGATAGTGGATGCTACCGATCCCTCCAATCCAATTTTCATTGGAAAAGCTGTTGACCATAACGATAGCAATCCTCCGACAGTAAATGATATTGAAGTTGTTGGTGATTACGCTTATGTTACAAGTAGGTTATCGGACAATGGTTACTACCCCCCTAAATTATGGATTTTTTACCTGCCAGTCGTAGTTCAAAATCCCGACACAACCAATCCGATTAATATTCTTGCATTTAATGACTTTGCGACTGATCCTAGAGTTGTGCCGTTGGGAGATGCGGAGACTATTTTTGCAAATGATGATTATCTTTTCATCAACGAGCTTACCGCATTTGCCGATGATTCACTTGAAGTAGCTATTTTCTCTTTGGAAAATCCCGAAGATCCTGTACGTTTAATTGTATGGAATCAATCTGATTTTGATACTGGAATTTATGGCTGGCCCCACTCTGTTTATGCGTTAGGAACAACGGCTTATCTATTCAATAGTGCCGGCGGTAACTACCAGGGAGGTGTTTATAAGGTTGAATTTAATGGAATAACGGGGGAAATACAGAGTTGGAAAAAAATTTGGTATGATGGAGAAAGGGGCGATATATCCGACACATTAACGGATAGAAATAATAGATATTATAATTGCAACGCATATCCTGATCCTCCTTTACCTAAAAAGCCTTTTACGCATAGCGGATGGCCTACCGCGGATGGCAATTATTTGCTAGTCGCCGATGAGCACCCTACGGGACGCCATGTCTGCCAAGATAATTTTGCTCCCTGCCTTAGAATATTCAGCGTGAATGATTTCTACATACCCCAAAATCCGGATACGATGACCGTTCATCCAGTGAATGCCTTTGATATTATCTGGAATCCCGTTAATGGACTAGACCAATATATTATTGGTCCTTCCAATATAGATTTAATCCCCTCGACCACATGCCCTACAGGAGACTGCTTATGGCCAGTTGATGACGATACATTCCCCGTACCGGAACCCAACTATATGGCCATGGGCATTCATGATCCGTTCGTTAAGGGCAAATTGGCATTTATCGCTTGGTATGAGCGCGGTATTCAAGTGATTGATTTGAAGGATATAGGCGCTTATGGCAATCCAATTTATCAAGCTGGCTATTATGATCATGACGTAGGACCAAATAGCGCATGGCACGAGGAAGCCTTTGATGTTTATCCTTACTCGCCCGATGGATATATCTATCAAGGCGATGGCCAGGGCCTTTACATCTACCGCTACGGCTACACCGGAAATCTTGCCACAAATACCACTTGGAGTGGCGATGTTTACATTTACAACACCCTAACCGTGCCCTCCGGAATAACCTTGACAATCCAACCCGGCACCAAAATTTACGCTTATAAGGATGCGACGCTTTATATTCAAGGCACTTTGAATGCCAATGGTACGGCCTCTGATTCGGTTAAATTTATTTGTCTTGGAGGAAATCCCCAGCCGGGAGATTGGTATGGCATCTATGTCGATACTGCCGCCACCTGCTCATTAAGCTACTGCACGGTCCGATACGCCAACTATGGCGTTGAATGCAGAAACAACAGCCATATAACCGTGCTACACTCGGATATCAGTAACAATTCAGGCGATGGAATTCATAATTATAAGGGCATCCTTGCTGTTGATTCCTCAAATATAAACTTCAACGCCTATTCGGGGGTCTGGGGCTATTTCTCAGACAACAATATCTACGGTTCCAGGATTATGGGAAATGACCTTTATGGGATTTACTTGTCGGGGACCAGAACCGGCTCAACTGATAGCACCCTGATTCAGTATGACACTCTCTACGATGCAACAAACCCCTCCGATTATGGAATTTCCATAACAAGTATTGATGCAGTAAGGGTATATAAGTGTAAGGTTAGGTACTTTGATCAAGGCGCGTTATATTTAAATAATTCTAATGCCTTAGTCAAAAACTGCGATTTCTCATCAAATGGGTTCTATGGGATCTACGCCAATAATTACTCGTATCCAACGATAAGGCAATGCCGCATAGATACCTTATCTATTGGGGTAAAATCAAATTTATCCAAACCCAATCTGGGTAAGAGTCAGGCGCTTAGCGATCACGGGAACAATAGCTTTTTGAACTGTTCCAGCTACTACATTTATCATGTTTACTCGGACACGTTATTTGCTCAATACGACTACTTTGGTGGAAAGCCTGACGCTGCTAAGTTTTATGCGCCAATATTACTAGGGCGAATCATCTATAACCCGTATCTATCTTCCCCTCCTCCCGCCCCCAGGCTTGAGGCTGGGCCCGCGTTGCCTTTGGCCTTTGAGTTGCGTCAAAACTATCCCAACCCCTTCAATCCGAATACCACAATTTCATATAGCCTAAATACGCCAGGATTGACCACACTGACCATCTACAACCTGCTTGGCCAGAAGGTAAATACGCTTATAAATGAGTATCGTCCAGAAGGCGTGCAGGCGATAATTTGGGATGGAACCAATGAAGTTGGACAACCGGTTTCATCCGGGATTTATTTCTACGCCGTCCAATCCGGTGAGCATTTCCAAGCCAAAAAGATGACACTTCTGCGATAGGGAAAAGGAGAATAGAGATGAAATATTTGATAATAGCAGCAATAATGGCGCTTTCCTTAAGCGCCTTCGGGGCAGAGATAAATATCGGGCTGGACAGGTGTGTTATCTTAAATAACGTAAACGATAACTCTCTTCCAACCAAAATCGGCTTACACTTTACGTTACCTGATACCCTTTTAGGTAAAGAGATTATCTATGCAGCCATGGAAGGGAGCCTATCTGTCCATCATGCGGGGTTAGATTCCCTCTTTGAACTTTACTTTTCACCCCTTTTGGCTGAATGGCCTGATAGAGCTTACGATTATTCAGGCATCGAGGCCATAACTGACAGCATGGGAGCCGGAAACTACACTATCAGACTGGGAGATTCATCGGCCTTCGCCATCGATATAACCGGTTTTGTAAGGGAAGTAGCTGATAGGGTTCGTCCAAACTACGGGCTGATTGGTACGGCGGATCTTTTGGGAGATACCAATATCATACTACCAGATGCTGTTGGAGAGAATCTTAGAAGCCAGGTTCGGGTAAAGGTGATTTATAAATAGGAGCTTATTCTTCCGGATTTTACGGGGCGGTCATTCTACAGCCCCTTATATTTTCAATTCCTTCAAATCGTTGTTAATAGATCCGGTTCCTTTCTAACATTTTTCTAACATAATACGCCGTAATACGGGACAAAACGGGACAATACCGGAAAAGACGACCAGGCGTAAGTCTTTGCCCTTGTTGTCCTTTGTTGTTCGGTATTGTCCCGTGTTAGGGGGTTACATCCGGCTC
>DOTU01000236.1 GCA_003520965.1 Candidatus Zixiibacteriota bacterium | reverse complement strand
CTCCGTGAAGCGATCCGGAAATCTCACCTGATCGTACCAGGGCGATATATAGAGGCGAAAAGACGCCGGGGTGCCGCTCCATTGCATCCGACATTGAAAAACCCTTCTTTACATCATTCAGAAGCTGGGCGACCACTTTCTTGAATTTCTTGTTCGATTCTTCATAAAGAAGGTTATTGAGGGCTTTCTCAATTGTCAAGCCGGCCGAGAACATGGTGGCCATTTGGCTGGTAAAGAATACCAGGGTTCCTAGAGGTATCCTGGTGCGAAGCTTGTAGATATATAGGGATATCTCGTCAAACAAGCCCCGTTTCTTGGACGTTTCCGTCAGCTTTGTATCGAGCACCGAAATGACAGTCTGGCCCGACTCCCTCAGCTTGTTCAGGGCAGCGTCGAGGGAGTTCGCTGAAACGGTTCCTTCGTGCTTATTCCCCTTACTGTCTTTTACTACATACGAAAAAGTCGCCATTTATGACTCTCTCCTGCGGGGCATTTTCTCCCCGGTTAAACTATTGCTAAATATTAATCCTCATTAACTGTCTTTTTCAGGATCTCCTCAGCCGAGACCTGCCCGGCGAGCGCCTTTCTGATACCGGCTTCCCTCAAAGTCACCATTCCCATTTTAATTGCCTCAAGCCTGAGATCATCCTCATTCTTCCCTTCGAAAATAACCCTTCTTATGGGAAGTTTCATCTCCATAAGTTCGAAAAGTGCGGTACGACCATAATTGCCTGTGTTACGGCATCGTACGCACCCTTTGCCTCTTGAAAACTTGGCCCCCTTATATTTGTCAGGGTTCATCTTGAGCGCATTAATTTGCTCAGGGGTTGCCTCATATTCATATTTACAGGCGCTGCAAATGGTACGAACCAACCTCTGAGCCATGATTAGGTTGGTTACCGAGCCGGTCAAATAACGCGGCATACCGATATCCAGAAGCCTGGTGATAGTGGACGGTGCGTCGTTGGCGTGAAGGGTGGTGAATACCAGGTGACCAGTCAGGGAGAATTTGACCGCAATATCGGCCGTTTCCTGATCTCGAATTTCTCCGATTAGAACCTTATCCGGGTCCTGCCTTAAGATATGCCTTAGCGTGGTGCCGAAGGTCAGTCCAATGGAATCATTAGTGGCGACCTGGTTGATCTTGTCGATCTGATACTCCACCGGGTCCTCTACGGTGACGATATTGTCTTCCTCGTTTTGCACTGCCTTCAGGGCGGCGTGAAGGGTGGTCGATTTTCCGCTTCCGGTTGGACCTGAGACGATGATCATTCCATAAGGCATGGCAATCCATTTGCGGAAGATATGAAGCATATCGTTTTCGAAACCGAGATTTGCCAGCGTGAACTCAAAGCCTTTTTTATCGAGAAGTCTCATCACGATCTTCTCACCCCGCACGGTTGGAAGCACTGAAACACGGACATCAACCTCCCTCTCGGGGGTCTTTATCGAAATACGGCCATCCTGAGGCAAACGCCTCTCAGCGATATTGAGGTTAGCCATGATCTTTACGCGCGATATAATGGCCATCGATGATTTCTGCGGAGCAGTCATGATCTCCTGCAGGGCGCCGTCAATCCTGTATCTGATTAATAACGCATCGAAAAGCGGCTCGATATGAATATCTGTGGCCCGGCTTTTAATAGCTTCGGATATAATTAAATTTACCAGCTTAACGATCGGGGCCTCATCGAGCTCCGCTTTAAGCTTATTGACATCGATATCGTCTATCTCCCGGCCGTCGGACGAGATTATGAAATCCATACCGGATAGAGCCTCGGAAACCTCGCCTGTGGTGCGCAACTCTTTATAATGCTTTTCGATTGCCTCATCGATAATCAACTGCGGCGCGATGCTGATGACGATCTGATGCGCGGTTATCTTGTGGAGATTATCGATGACGACGATATCTTCGGGATCGACCAACACGACATGCAGGTTATCGCCATCTTTGCCGAATGCCATGCAGTGATATTCACGAGCGAAAAATTCCGGAATCAACTCCATCGCCGATTTATCGACCTTCATCAGGCCCTCGGCGGTTAAAAGCGGTATGCCAAGCTGGCAGGATAGCCCGTAAGCTAATTTCTCGTCCGTAATCAAACCCTCGGCCAACAGGACTTCCCCGAGCCGTTTACCAATCTCCTTTTGCCTTTTTAAACCTATTTTTAGCTTATCTTCTTCGATAAGCTTCTCCTTAAGGAGCACTTCACCTAATAATTGCATTACTACCTCATTCTAATAAGTGGTCGAGAGCATGGAATTTCGACCACGCTCCAAACTGACGGTTTTTGTACTAAAGTCGCTTTGGCCGTAGCGGTAATTGTGCATTCACTATCTGAGCACGGTATATCGCAGCCGCGTATCATAAACATAGTGTGTGCATGGCCATCCATATCTGTTGTATCTATAGCTTGCCCAATTCTGGTACCAACAACCGGAGCCGCGAAAACAATTATGCCCCCGTTGATCCTGCAGCCGCCGCCATCGGTTAAGGTAGCGGTTACCCATGTAGTATCGCGGCTATCGCAGCTGCTATCGGCAGTGAATAAGTTGCCGGGATTAGGAAGCAGATCAATCTCGCCCTGATATATTGGTAACGAATAATTTGAAGATGTATCTGTTATTGTAACCGGATCTCCAACCGCTGCCACAACCTGAATTGGCAGAAACGTGCTAAGGCATCCATAATAGATGCAGGCGTAAGCGACACCATGCGCTGAGTCAGGATGATGGGGATTACCATGGCCCGTATATGAAATAGAATCAATATACGCGAGATCGGGGGGAAACAAACTAAAATGCACCGGAATCCCATTATCAACCGGATTGGAATACCTATCTCCAATAATCGTTCCAACTTGGCAATATCTTTCTTGCGATCCCGGCTCCACTTGTGCCACCGCGCTAAAGGCAAATGTTATATTCTCCGGCTCTCCCGGTGTTATCGTCACCAGCGGCTTTTGATCGCAAAGATAAAGCGAATCAGGCGGATAGGCCACGGTGCAGGCCCTGATAGATACTGTTATTCCGGCTCTATGGCCGGAAAATAGCTGAACAATGGCCTGGCTGTTAATATTTGTAAGTACCGTATCATACCGCATTTGATTCAAAGAATCGAAAGATGCCCCGCCGGAGGAATCCATTATATCAAAAGCTATGTATAATCCATCCCAAAACGGGCTGCCAGCATCATACGGATTGCCATTCTCATCCAGCACCGTGGCTATTATCAGCGTAGATGCGCCCCCCGCGGGGATGCTGTCGTTCGGCGTGCTCAGCACCAGGCTTGCTGGCTCGGGGGCAATGCAATGGAATACCACCGGGTATCTC
>DOTU01000120.1 GCA_003520965.1 Candidatus Zixiibacteriota bacterium | reverse complement strand
CGAGGTTTGATGCTATCCCTACATTCCGCTTGCCAATCTCATCAGCAAATCATTATATAAACTGATGATTGATGAAATAATTTTTTGATAAAGGAGTGCATAAATGGTTTCAGAACAAAAAAATAGCGCGCCGCGCTGGGAGATAGATTCAATCTTCCCGGGCGGAGCCAAATCCCCTCAATTTGCGGAGTTTCGCCAGAATATCGCCAAAGAAATAGCGAAACTAACCAAAGCCCTTGAAAAATTACCCAAAAAACTCAATGATGATTCCCGGACCAAGTGGGCCAAGTGGATTTTGGATCTTCAAAAAACTTATGAAGAGCTTCATTTAGCGGGGGCGTTTATAAGCTGCCTGACCAGTCAGAATGTCAATGATGAGGAAGCTCTGCGGATCGATGCCGAGGTCGACGAGATGGGCTCCAAATGGGGCATGCTCAAGGCATCGTTGGAATCCTGGTCGGTTAAGCAATCAAACGGTGAATGGAAAAAACTTCTTGATAAAAAAGGCGTTTCAGATATCAATTTCTATCTCGATGAGATGCGCACCAAGGCCAAGCTCAAAATGCCGGAGGAGATGGAGAAGTTAGCTATCGAGTTGGGTGTCAATGGTTATCATGCCTGGAACAGGCTTTATGATAAGATGGCGGGCGATTTGCGGGTAACTATTGAAACGGATGGTCAGAAGAAAGAGATCTCTCTGGGCCAGAACGCCCCCAGAATGACCGATCCCAACCGTGAGGTTCGCCGGGATGCATTCAAGAAAATGGTGGACGCCTGGGAGAGCCGAGCTAATTTAGCGGCGATGGCGCTTAATTCGCAGGCCGGATTCAGGCTTTCGATATATAAAAATCGGGGCTGGGAATCACCGCTTTTTGAGCCGTTGCTAAATGCCCGAATGAAACGGGAGACGATCGACGCCATGTGGGATGCGGTTATCAAGGGCAGACCCAAGCTGGCCGGGTATGTCAACGCCAAGAAGAAGTTCATGGGCACGGATAAATTCTGCTGGTACGATCAAGATGCACCGCTGGGTAAATCGGTGAAAAGCTATACATTCGACGAAGCGGGCGATTTCATAGTTGAGCATATCGGAAGTTTTTCAGAGGAGATGGGCGAATTCACGCGGATAGCGCTCGATAAGCGCTGGATCGAGGCAGAAGACCGTCCCGGCAAGGGCGCCGGCGGTTGGTGTTCGCGCGTTCCGATACGCAAGGAATCGCGCATCTTTATGACCTATACAGGATCGTTTAGCGGCTTAAGTACGCTGGCACATGAATTAGGCCATGCATATCATGGTTTTGTGCTAAAAGATAATCCGCCGTTCGCTACGATCTATCCGATGAACTTAGCGGAAACGGCATCTATCTTCAATGAGCTGAGAGTAACCGACGCCGCGTTTGCAGCCGCCACCGATTATGACGAAAAGCTGATGCTTTCGGATCAGAAGCTCTCCAGCGCGATGTCATTCCTTTCGAATATTCATGCCAGGTTTATTTTCGACAGCAGATTCTATGAGGAGCGTAAGAAAGGCGTACTAACCAAGGATCAACTCAACGAGATGATGCGTCAGGCACAGAAGGAAGCATTTTTCGGAATTCTCGATGAGAAGGAAGGATATCATCCGTTGTTCTGGGCCTCGAAGCTGCACTTCTTCATCACCGGAGCGCCGTTCTACAACTATCCATACACATTCGGATATTTATTCGCCAACGGTGTCTACGACCGGGCGATAAAAGAGGGCAAGGCGTTTGCCAAGTCCTATCGCGCACTCTTGGCTGATACGGGACGGATGACTACCGAAGAGGTGGCCAAAAAACATCTGGGTGTGGACCTCGCCAAACCCGAATTCTGGCGGGATGCTGTTTCACGGGTGTTAGCTGATGTTGAGCCGTTTGTGAAGCTGGCTAATCAAAAAAGCTAAATGATGAAGGGCCGGACCGGGAGGTCTGCCGCCCGCTATAATTGGTTTTGGAGCCGCCAGGTGAAAGCATCTGGCGGCTTTGTTTATTACTGTGCTGTCGCGATTAAATATAATGCGGCCAAATAGTCCGCTACGGCGGGTAAAATTGGCCGCCAACATTTTATATTTTAAAAAACTGGGCACAATAAATTGTGCCCCCACAAGAGAATTGAAAGACGCTACCAAAAAAATGGCAGTAATCTTAAATGATGCATATAGAGAGCTAAGACCCCAGGGGAAGCCTGTGAATAGCGCGCCAATATTAGGTGAGGAACCTGGTATAAGCTTATGTTGTTATCGCAAGAAAGATTGTGGGGCAGATAATGAAAACGTTCAAGATTTCAACTATATTAATAATAACAGTTATCCTTGTTGGAGCAGTCATGGGTTATAAGGCAGATGCAAAAGAGATGGCTCCGGAGTTTCCGTCGGGGTTGACCTGGCTCAACTCGCAGCCGTTAAAACTTAGCGACCTTCATGGTAAGGTTGTGTTGCTTGATTTCTGGACTTACTGCTGTATCAATTGCATGCATATCATACCCGATCTTAAGCGGCTGGAAACAAAATATAAGGATGAGCTGGTGGTAATCGGTGTGCATTCGGCCAAGTTTGAAAACGAGAAGCTGACCCGAAATATCAAAGAGGCGATCCTGCGTTACGATATCAGACATCCGGTAATCAATGATAATAATTTTAAGGTGTGGAATGAGTATAACGCCCAGGCCTGGCCAACCTTAGTGCTCATTGACCCCACTGGATATATCGTAAGTAAATCGTCGGGCGAAGGTGTGTATGACGCGTTTGACAGCCAGATAGCGTCCGTGATAAAGGAGTTCGATTCCAGAGGACAATTAAGTCGCGTTCCGATTAAACTTAAGTTGGAGAAAGAGACGACGCCGGTATCGATTCTATCGTATCCGGGAAAAATTGTCGCAGATGAGAAGACGGGGCGTTTATTTTTCACGGATTCCGATCACAACCGGGTTGTCATCTCGTCACTTGATGGGCAGATTCAAGAGGTGATAGGCTCGGGGGATGCGGGGCCTAAGGATGGGGATTATTCGTCGGCGCAGTTCTATCGTCCACAGGGATTGTTTTTTGATTCAGATAAAAATGTCATATATGTAGCAGATACAGATAATCATGCTATACGAAAAATTGATTTAGCGCCAAAAACGGTTAAGACTCTGGCTGGGACAGGCAAGCAGGCGGGATTTCTGGAACGAGGAGGATTTGGTAGGACCGCCGCCCTGAACAGCCCGTGGGATTTGGTAATGTTAGGCGATAAGCTTTATATCGCTATGGCCGGAGCGCATCAGATCTGGACACTGGATATAAAGACACTTGAGACCTTGCCGTTTGCCGGTTCAGGTCGTGAGAATATTTCCGACGGACCGCTCGATGGGGCGGCGTTGGCCCAGCCAAGCGGAATCACCACCGACGGCACCAAGCTCTATATCGCCGATAGCGAAGTAAGCGGCGTGAGGGAAATTAGTTTGGGCCCGAATGGAAAAGTTAGCACCATAATTGGTCAGGGCCTATTTGAATTTGGTGATATCGATGGCAAATACCCAAAGGCACGTTTGCAACATCCTATAGGGATAGCATACCGTGATGGTTATCTCTACGTAGCCGATACCTATAATCATAAAATCAAAAAAGTTAATCCCCGTACCAAGGAAGTGACCACCTTGATCGGTAAAGGCGCCCCCGGCATGGATGATGGCCCCGCACTGCAATCGTCGCTGAACGAGCCGAACGGTCTGGCCTTTGCCGATGGAAAGATATATATCACCGATACCAACAATCATTCGATCAGGATATTCGACGCCGTGTCCGGGAATGTCTCCACGCTCAACCTCAAGGGTCTGGAGATGCTGACCCAGGGTGATGCGTTTCACGGAGAGGAAAAGGAGTTTCCAACAGTGGAGATCGCACCCGGCACAAGCAAGCTGAGCCTGGAACTGATACTTCCCAAAGGGACGGAGTTTACCAAAGATGCCCCGTTTAATCTCGAGGTTAAATCGGATAATCCGAAGGTGGTGAATATTAAAAGCAGCGCAATATCAAAACCTATGGAGAAGCTTGAGATTCCGATTGTGGCGTCGACAGGCAAGGCATTGGTGACGGTTGATCTCAATATCTATTACTGCTCCGGAAATCAAGGGCAATGCTATTTCAAAGACGCGCGATTGAAGATTCCTGTGAGTGTAATTGATAAGGGCGGCGCGACGCTGGCAGCGACATATGAGATAAAGCATTAATAGTTATGAGTTATGGGTTGTGAGTTGTGGGTTGAGTTGGGAGTTATTGGGGCGCCAGGATGTCGGTCGAAACGACCTTCATTCTGATGCATACGAAAAACTACAATCTTATAAAGTGCTAAAACGACTGGGTCTCAAGGGAGATCGCCAGGCAGGCAGGCGCGGGTCCCGCCTCCCGATCGAAGATCGGGACAGAAGCCGGATTAGGTATCCGATTTACCTTTATGCATAGGGTACCATGTTTCCCGAGACCTCTTAGATCGAGGAAAACATGTTTATTCCATCAAAAAGATGGAACAAACATGCCACCCAAGCGCTGCCCGTCCCGATCCGGCTTCTTATCCCGACATCTTATGTCGGGATGCGGGACCCGCGCCAGAGTGGCGCATCAATTCATTATTTGACAAAAATCAGGCGTATATCTAACTTGCAGTATGGATCTGAAGCAGGCAATCGCATCTGAAGCCTATCAGCTTGGGTTTTCAGCGTTTGGAGTGGCCTCAGCCGATTACGATCCAATCGGCCATAACCGTCATTTGCGCTGGATTGATAAGGGATATCAGGTCGATATGCGCTACCTGGAGGGTGGAACAAGAAAAAGGTTCGATCCCAGGATAACAGTACCATCTGCGAAATCAGTAATTGTTTGCGCGCTCAACTATTACCATAAATTAGAAAACGATCCGTCAAAACCATATATTTCAATCTACGCCCGCGGCGAAAATTATCATGCAATCGTGATGGATAAACTCAAGGTGTTGTGCGGCAAAATGAATGAGCTGGCCGGGAGTTGCACTTATAAGGCTTATGCTGATTCCTCTCCCCTGTCTGAAAAATCGTTGGCGCTCAAAGCGGGATTGGGTTTTGTGGGCAAAAACGGGCTGCTGATTCTCTCGTCTAATAATGGACGGAATCCAGCGCAGGGAAGTTTTTATTTTTTAGGATCGATAATTACCGATCTGGAGCTTGAGCCGGATTCGCCCATTAATCGAAATTGCGGGAAGTGTCGGCTTTGTATAGAGGCCTGTCCTACGTCGGCGATTTTAGGCGATGGCACAATCGATGCCTCGCGCTGTATTGCTTATCACACCATTCAAAACAAGGGTGAAATTCCGGAGGAGATATCGTCAAGGATGAGCAATATGATTTTTGGATGTGATCTCTGCCAGTCGGTTTGCCCGTTTAATAAGGATGCCAGAGAAAGCGATGAACCTCGTCTCATTTCTGACCCATTGTTGATTTCCCCTGACCCGGAAAGTTTTCATAATATGACTGAAGAGATATTTACTAAGCGGTTCGAAAAATCGAGTATCGGCGAAAAGGGATATCGCCTGTTTATACGGAATCTGTCTATCGCGGTTAAGAATAGTGGCTAAACAAATCCTCAAAATAAAGCTCAAAACAGTATTATTAGTAACAATTTTCATTAAATTTGAAAAAAAGTCGAAAAAACAGCAAATATTCGCGGTTTAGGAGTTAATAATTGAGTCTTTTATACGCTATAACTTATGGTGCAACATAATGTTATGGGCAGAAGAGGCTATTTACGATTATTTTAGCCAGGCGGGAACGTTTTGCCTTGACATGGAGTAATAGCTACAGTAATATCGAGCTAAGTGGATGAATCAACTCCATGTTAAAAGGAGAGGCTAAAATGCAAATATCAAGGAAATCAGACTACGCGCTTCGGGCGATGATTTATGTGGCCGCCTGGGAAAACGATAAGATCTGCTCTATCAATGAAATTTCCGAAGCCGAGAAAGTACCCCGTGAGTATCTGGCTAAGATCCTAAAGGAGCTGGCTTTACAGGGTTTCCTGCAGAGCTTTAAGGGAATCAATGGCGGATACAGGTTGGCGATGCCGAGGGAGAAGATATCGTTTCTCACCATCATCGAGGCAATGCAGGGCAAAGTAGCGGTAAACGATTGCGTTCGGAAGGCTGGCAGCGCGGAAGCCTGCTCGAGAATGGGCGGTTGCGCCATGCACTCATTCTGGAATGCCGAGCAGGAACGGGTGACCAAGTCGCTGTCGTCCGTGAATCTGGCATCGTTGGATTACGAGACCTACTATCCGGAAGCTCGTAAGAAAGCCAAAAAGCAGCCGGTTCGGGTACTCTAAAAAAGTAAAGGCGCTTCAGGGGCTGTAGCGCAAGTACGATATGGAACTCGTAAAAGCTGTAGCTCTCTATTCTGGTGGCCTCGATTCGACTCTGGCAATACTTCAGATGATGAAGTATGGGGTCGAAGTCGAGGCCATTACATTTTTAACACATTTTGGCTGCGATGCAACCGACAAATCGTCGTGCGGCTCCGACCCTTATCCGGCGGCGGAGAAGTTTGGTTTCAAAGTAAAACTGGCCCATTTAGGACAACGTTTTTTCGATATCGTAAAAAATCCTCGTTTCGGACATGGTAAGAATATGAATCCGTGTATCGATTGCCGGTTGATCATGATCGATGAGGCCCGGCATTATATGGAGATGACCGAGGCGGATTTTATAATTACAGGAGAAGTGTTAGCCCAACGGCCAATGTCGCAGCGGCGTTATTCACTCGATCTGGTAGCCAGGGAATGCGGATTGGCGGGAAAGCTGGTCAGGCCGCTTTCGGGACGGCTCCTGCCGCCAACCATTCCTGAAAAAGAGGGCAAGATAAAACGCGAGTGGCTGCTCAATATCGAGGGGCGTTCGCGGAAACGTCAGATGGACCTGGCGGCGGAGTTTGGACTCACAGATTATCCAACTCCGGCGGGGGGATGTCTGCTCACGGACGTGAATTATTCGAATCGTCTGCGCGATCTCTTGAAATTTAATCCCGATCCCGATTTCAATGATCTCAATCTTTTGCGTGTCGGCAGGCATTTCCGTATTAGCCCCAAGGCTAAATTAGTAGTCGGGAGAGATGAGCCGGAAAACGATGTAATCGAATCGTTAAAGCTTCCGAACGATTTAATCTTAGAAGCGGTTGATTACAAATCACCAATCGGGCTTCTGCGCGGCGAGATTAGCGATGAGGATATCGCGCTGGCGGCCT
>DOTU01000151.1 GCA_003520965.1 Candidatus Zixiibacteriota bacterium | reverse complement strand
ATCAGGTGAATACCATTGGTAGAACCAAGGATGTGCAGGTTGTTGGAAATTATGCATTCATTGCTGACGCGGATGGCGGGCTCAAGGCCGTTGACGTCACAATCCCGGCCGCGGCCCATGTAGCGGCTACTTATCCAACTCCTTACGCTTATGGACTCTGGGCCGACCCTAACCATATTTATATATGCGACAGAGACATGGGTTTGTTGATTTTTGCAAATAATATTTCAAATTAGTAAGTCGGAGGTTCCATGAACGGTTTGTTAAGAGCCATAACATTTATTTTCCTGGCCTTATTGCTGGTTGGAGGAAACCTGGTTTGGGCTTCACAGGCGGTAAGAGTAGTGGAGGATTTGGGCGATACCCAGGCGTCATTCTCCTGCCAGAAACAGATAAACGGCACATCTATATCGGTTGAAATACCGGCTGTGGAGATGAAGACGATAACCGTTAACTCCACTGAGTATAAGGAAGTCTCACTACCAGCAGCTGAATATCTAGTCCCGGCCCAACCCGGTAATGAAGGTGATCCGGATTTACCGGCTTTCAGCTCTTTAGTGGTAATTCCTGACCAGGAGGGTGTTGAGCTATCGGTAACCTATTCCGGTTATGACACTTTCGAGGGGATAGATATCGCTCCAGTGCAGCCCTCGCCAGCCGATAACGACCCGAATGCCCCGATTCCGTTTACCCAAAATGAAACGCTTTATAGCACAGACGCCTTCTTCCCGGAGCAGTTAGCCGTATCAGCTGAACCGGTTATCATGCGTGATGTGCGCGCGGTTCAAGTTCAGATAAATCCAGTACAGTATAATCCTGTTCGCCATGAGTTGAGAATCTACCGCGACCTATCGGTTTCTCTGACTTACGGAGGAGCAGTAGTAAATCCCAAGCTGACCCGGACCAGTTATCTATCCGACGGTTTTTATCCGCTCTATAAAGCGACCTTCGCCAACTTTGAAGATTTTTTCGCTAATGTCGAGGTTAAGCGCGGCGGCTATATGATTATCTGCAAACCGGCGCTGGCTGATTCGCTAAAGCCATTGGCGGCATGGAAGCATCAGAAAGGTTATTCGGTGCGCATTGTAAAAACCACCGATATCGCCACTAACCCCACGTCAACTCAGATTTTCAATTACATAAGAACCGCATATCAAACATGGGCTGATCCTCCGGAATATGTCATGATCGTCGGGGATAAGGATGGAACATTCTTGGTACCGGATTATCCTTATTCCTCTTACGCTTCGGATCATCACTATGCTTGTGTTGATGGCACGGACTGGCTGCCTGATATCTTTGTCGCCAGGTTATCGGTTGATCTCATGAGTGAATTCCGGGTGGCAGTTTCCAAGATTTTCAAATATGAAAAGACACCGTTAATGCGCGATTCGGAGCATTGGATTCGCGGTCTGTCTTGCGGTTGGACTTTATTTAATACAGCCAGGTATACAACTCTTTGGGTTCGTTCGCTGGCGCTTCGAAATGGTTTTGCCAGAGTTGATACAGTCTATGGCGGTTCGGCTGATCCCCGCTTGACAACTTATATGAACAGCGGCCCGGCATATATTTGGTATAGGGGCGAGGGCGGCTCTGATGGCTGGTGGGGAATCAGCTATTCAATTTCCGACCTTATGGCTATGCCTAACAATCAAAAGCTTGGCGTTATGTCGCCTCTTACTTGTGGTCTTGGCGCATTTGGTTCCGAATGTTTTGGGGAAACCTGGATTCGTATGGGCTTGAATCCCGACAGCCTCAAAGGCGGACCTGCCTTCTATGGTGTCAGCGATGGCAATACGCATACCAAATGGAATAACCCAATCATGATCGGTTATTTCTTCGGCATGTTCGAACAGGATATCTACCACTTTGCGGCAGCGGCAGTTGCGGGAAAAATGCAGGACTACCGCACTTTCCCCGGACAATCTCTCGTACAACAATATTTCAATACTTACAATATGTTAGGCGATCCCGAATTGGAGCTTCGCACTGCGATTCCAATACTGCTCAATGTCACTCATCCCGACACGATAGGTTTCGGTCTTAACCATATCGAAGTTAATGTAGTTGATACTGCCGGCCATGTAATTAAAGACGCTTTCGTAACCCTTATTAAAACGGTGGATTCAACTGAGCAAGTTTATAGCATAGGGAAAACCGATGAAGCCGGCAATGTCTCCCTATCATTTGAGGCTCCAACTTCGGGGAATATGACACTAACTGTCTCCGGGCGGAATCTCTATCCTTATCAAAGCACTGTGATTCTTGAAACTCGTGATATCGCAGTCGGTTTCGATTCTCTAATTATCGATGATGATACGCTTGGCCTCTCTCGCGGCGACGGAGACAGCCTGGCAAACCCGGGTGAAACTTTGGAACTGAGCGTATCTCTTAAAAACTTTGGGGATTCGCTAACAGCCAATAATGTTACTGCTAACCTCACTCCTATAGATGCCGGTTTGGTTGAAGTTTTTGACGGAGTCAGGAATTACGGAGATATTCCACCAGGAGAGAATCTGATAGATAGCCGTCCTTATGTGATTCACATCAGCCCCAACGCCGTAAATGGGGATCTAATTAGATTGAAACAAACAGTCACTGACGAGGGGGGCGATTCCTGGTTTTCGGTAATTGAAATCCCTGTGGTTGCACCCAGTTTTGTTATCAGCCATGTATCAGTAGTAGACAGTGTCAATAACCGTCTTGACCCGGGAGATACGGCTCAGCTAATTATCACCCTGATTAACAAAGGTCAAAAAGGAGCAACCGGTGTCAGCGGGATTATCACCACTGAGGATGATTATGCCGCAATAGACTCCTCGTTGGGCCTATTTGGTGATATGCCAGTCAATGATACTTCCTCAAATAGTACCAATCCGATGGTTGTCAATGTGGCTTTAAGCGCTTTTCCCGGACGAGTGGTGCATTTTAATCTGCATACCACCACATCGGAGGGATCGCACTTAGCTATCCCCTTCACGGTAAAGGTGGATAGCGTAGCGCACACCTACAATCCGTCGGGGCCAGATGCATACGGTTATTATATCTATGACAAAACCGATACCTTATTTGCGCCACATCCTCATTACAACTGGATTGAGCTTGCTCCGGGCCTGGGCGGTTTTGGAACAAGACTTAATTTTGGCTCCGGCACCGATGATAAATCCGTTTTGGTCCA
>DOTU01000144.1 GCA_003520965.1 Candidatus Zixiibacteriota bacterium | reverse complement strand
TATTATCCAATTTGGTATACTGATTTTAATAGCCACACCAATCGCGCGGGTTGCCTTTTCTATTTACGCCTTCGCCCGGCAGCGAGACATCGTTTATATCATAATAACTATTTTTGTATTAGCCGCACTCTTATTCAGCTTTACCGGCGGACACTTTTAATCGCTTGGCTATAAAAAAAATAGGAGCCTTTTGATAGGCTCCTATTCATCTCGTATTCTATTGCAATTACTTCAAAAGCAGCATCTTTTTGCTATCTTGCTTGCTTCCCGTATCTATTCTGTAGAAATAAACACCAGATGCCACCGATTTTCCGGAAGCATCCTTGCCTGTCCAAACCACGCTCTTGTAACCGGCTTTTTGACGCTCATTAAGCAATGTTAACACCTTTTGGCCAATGACATTGTAGATATCGATTCTAACATTGGCATCCTCAGGCAACCCATAGGAGATGACCGTCGTTGGGTTGAACGGATTGGGGTAGTTCTGGGACAGGAAGAAGGCGCTCGGTAAAAGCGAATTCTCGCCGGCGATTCCGGTAGCCAGTATCCGGCCACTATCAACTCCGGAGGGGAACGATTCTCCGCTCCAGATAGAATCAGAATAAAGAGCGGTGGCGTAATAGAAGTAGATTGAGCTATCGGGAACAGAATTATCTGAATAGCTTGTTCCTGCTATGGGTGTCGAGTTCAGCCTGGCAAATCCGCCTGTCGCAAAGCGGCTGCGATAAACATTATAGCCGATTAAGCGGGGATTTGAGACAGCTCTCCAACCTACGTGTACTACTCCGGCAAGGTTATCAGAGGCCAGGAGGCTTTCAGGAGACGGACATGGGTCTAATCCAATTCGAGGCAAAATTGCCGCTTGATTGGCGACCACCTCCACGCTATCGACATAAGCCGGGAAATAACCGTCGGCTTGCACCGACAACGAAACTGTTCCCAACGGCAGGTTACGCAGCCAGAATTCGCCATCATCTCCGGTTGTCCGTTTCTGACCGCTTGAGGAGCTAACTACCACTCCTCCATTATGACCGCCTGCGCCGGTCAGCTCTACCGAACCTTTCAGGCCGCCACGACCGGTGTTGGTGGTAATCTTAAGAGCCATATTAGCAGCTAACGTTGACGCTCCGGGACTGTAGAAATTATCGTATGCATACTGGATTCCCATCGTCTCGCTGAAATTCTCGCAGCCTACGGTAACGTAATTCTGATCGGTATCGATATTGTACACGGTGGCATACTGGAAGATCATCTCGGCATCACCGGTAATTGTTGGGTAATAAGCGGGATCGCAGATTATTACTTCAAAGGTCTCCACTGATGATGAATTGTAGTTGTTTGTTGCGTGATTCCATTCGATAACATATCGATGATTCGTGGTGTCGCTCCAGGTAAAGATACCATAGTTGCCGGTGGAACTTATGGTCAGATCATCCCAGAATGGCGAAATTTGTCCGCGCGTCGGACCAGGATCGGGAATTGGCCAGTTGAAGAAGTTCGCCCAGTAATTGCCTCCCATATCGAATCTTGACGTGTCCGGGGAGATAAAGCCATTTGTGCAGACAATCATATTTCTGTATATATTGCCATAGTAAACAAAATCAAACGGCAGCGTGATCAAAACCGATTTATCATCGAGAGAACTAAAAACAAGCCTGGTGCCCAGACCGCCAAGGCCCGGTACAGTTTCCACCCAGCTGTAATGAGGATGTTGGGAGTAAAGGGTGTCGTTTTTATCGTAAATGTAGTAACCATAATCATCAGGACCCGTTGGATCATTGGTATGAAGCACGCTATCGACAGTCACATAGAATGGAACTATCGATTTTGCGCCGGAGGCTGTCGTTATGTTCAGATTAAAACGAACTTTACTGCCTGGAATTACTCCTGTATCAACCCAAAATCTCATCGGGCTAAGCGTATTCGACGACGTATCGTCAACCGGCATATCTCCGAAACTTCCGCTAGCGCTTGATATTGTTGTATAATCGTCTTCAGTGCTAATCTGAGCTGTTACTTCGGATGCCGCTACATGCCCTTTGTTTATCAGGGTCAATACCATTTGAACAGTATCTCCCGGATCAACCCGATTGTTAGTATCAATAATTGCAACTTGACTGATGACGAACTTCGGAGCTTTGATCGGAATTTCAATAACTGAATACCAGGAATCGTTGTTTTGATCGGTGATAGACTGTTTTAGCCGAATCAAATCACCGTCGCTGGTGGATGAGTTGATATCGATCACATAAGGGCGGCTATCCATTCTGCTTTCGCCGGGGGCAAGGTCATTATAGTAGCGAGTGCCATCGAAAACATCAACGACACCCTCATCGATTGGTGTTAATACTCCGATGATGCTGTCTGCGGCCAGGCTGTCACCGAAATTCCTTACCGCAACTCCCAACTCAATAATCTCCGCGGGACCGGCGAAACCGTCACTATTTCCTCTCGAGAAACCGATTGAATCGTCGTCGATGTACAGTGAATCGTATCCTACGGCGATATCGCTGCTAACGATTTCAACCAGGCTTTGGTATGGATATAGGTCGCGTCCGGAAACGGTCAAAATCATGCTGCCCGTAGTCAGAGCGCGGAACGATAATGATACATTACCATTTTCGTCCGTTTGCCCAACGCTAAAAACCTCTTCAGTGGAATCAATGCTTTTAACAAGCGTAACTATAGCATCCTTAATGGCCTGTCCCATCGTATCGGCAACACTAATTTCGATATGATTGAGACCAAATCCCAGAGTATCCGGATGGACGACATTTATCAGCACCGGCACGGCCTGTCGAATTTCAAGCTCTGGATCACCCTGCATATTGTAGGTGTTAAAATATTGTTGCACTTCGGAGTTCAAATTCCTGGGGAATGTACGGTAATCCTGCATTTTCCCCGCAATAGCGGCCTGACCGAAATGGTAGCAGTTCTGTTCGAACATACCGAAGAAATAGCCGGTCATGATCGGGTTATTCCATTTGGTGTGAGTAAAGTGGTCGGTAACCCCGTAGAATGCTGGTCCGCCTTTAAGACTGTCGACACTTAATCCCATCCGAATCCAGGTTTCGCCAAAGCAATCGTTGGCAGAGAAATCACCCAAGCCACAGGTCAAGGGAGACATAACTCCCAGCTTTTGATTGTTCGGCATGGCGTTAAGATCAGCGATATCGTACGATACTCCCCACCAACCGTCCTGGTTGCCTTCTCCACGATACCAGATCAACCCGGGACCGTTATTCATATATGTATTAAGATTGGGGTTGTCTGATGAGCCATATATCGTATCTACCCTGGCGAAACCATGTCGCATTGCGAGTTGCCGAGCCCAAAGGGTAGTATACCTTGCGGTAGGAAACATGGTATATCCAACCGCCAGGCCACGAATCCAATGCTGGGTATCGCGCATTAGAGGAGTCTTCTCATATTTAAATATCTTGGAAACAGCTTTTCTAAAATCCGCAATAGCATCTACGGACAATCTGGCTACGAAGATATCTGGAATAAAATCTGTTCCATCGACACAAGCATAATGGTGGTCAGACGGATAGGATTGGTATGTGTAACAGGGTATTCCAAAAGTTCCATCTATGTCGCCAACGATCATTACATATTCCGGTGGCACGGTCCAGGTTTGATAAGCTGTTTTGATATAGTTGAATACCTGCGTATAGTTTGGTGAACCGCTGGGGATAATGTCGGTGGTTTTTACTATGCGAACGGTATATCCTTTCTGATGTTTCCAGGCGGCCACAGCCTTCAAGGAATCAGCCAGCGTCGGTTTGCAGATTATCATATAACCGCCACGCTTAATTTCCGTATTGGAGAAGAACTCTTCAAAGTTGGCGAAGGTGGATTTATAGAGAGGATAGAAACCGTCAGAGAGATAACTGGTTCCGGTCAACTTGGGATTAACCACTTCTCCAGCATAATTGACATTCACCGTTAAATCTCGGTAGACGCGAAGCTGGTGTCTGACCGGGTTATATTGTACCGGATTGATCTGAATTTGTACCGCGCGCACGTCGCGCATAATAATCGGGTCGGCAGCGCTGGCCAATTGCTCCGGATAAAAAGCATCAGTCTGGTAAATGCTTTCATTCATGGTAAAGGGGATAACGGCATTTGGATCGGTATCTGATGGCGATGGTTGTACCGGAGCCAGATCGATATTATCTATGATATCGTAACTTGAATAGGAAATATCGAGTTGGATACCAGCCTGATCGGGAATAATTAGCATTGAGGTCAGCGATGGTACATCGGGCTCTCCATCCTGACCAGCTTCGGATTGTAATAAATAGTCGGTAGCCGGCAGGCCGACCTGCTTGTACTCATTGCCATTCAGCGAAATTGGATTTATCGCAATTGCAGGCACGCTTAATTCAAGACGCTCGCCTGATGAGCCGGCGCGCGATACACTAAAACCGGGGGTAGTTCCCTCTAAATCCGAGACTACTCTAACCGCCTGACTGGCCCAAAGAGTCCCTGTGGCTCCCAGTAAAACGATCAGCACAACTACTGCTGTCTGTAACTTAACCTTCATGAATCCTCCAGAGAAATTGCAGAAAAAAATTCATATCTCTAATTAATAATTTACCGCTATTTCGAAAAGCTCTTTAGTTTTATGGCAATAGGGGGCGTTGTAGCACTGAGTTGAATTTTGATGCGGGGTCGGTTAAGCAAATCAATAAAAGGAATTATTGGATAATTAATTGTCAGCCCCTGTCTCAATTTATAGTCTTCCACGGCCTTGAATTTAGTGTTATTTGCGAAAAAAGGCAATAGCTTTGAATCAAATTAGCGCCTGTAACAGCAAAGGCCATAAAAGATAAGCTAAGCATTCGAGATTGATTTTCGATTTAATTCCCATAGATACCAAATAGTTACCAAGATCGTAGCAATCATAATACTTTTTCCCCATGTTAACCTCGGATGCTGATTCAGTTTGACCGCCATTAGCATCAGAATAAATGGATAAAAAAAGGGAGCCGGTTGCGGCTCCCTCGGGTGTCGATAATGCCAGGATTACTTTAAAAGCAGCATCTTTCTTGTCTGTGAAA
>DOTU01000145.1 GCA_003520965.1 Candidatus Zixiibacteriota bacterium | reverse complement strand
AGCAGCATCTTTCTTGTCTGTGAAAAATCGCCTACCTTTAGACTGTAGAAGTAAATCCCAGATGGTCGATTTCCTGCATTCCAGATTACTTTGTAATAGCCCGCTTGCTGTTCTCCGTCTCGAAGGGTTTCCAGTTTCCGGCCCAACAGATCGTAAACTTCAATTCTTACGTTAGAAGTCATTGGTACCCCATAGTCAATAGTCGTCTGAGCGTTGAAGGGGTTGGGATTGTTTTGGAAGATCACGAATTTTTCCGGAATCGAATTATCCTTTTCGTTAACGCCTTCAGGGTTAAGATATACAAAATTGAAGGACCTGCTGGTATCGGGAGACTCCAGGATATTCAAGGTCATCGGGACTGGTGTAATCCGATTTGGAAAAGACGGCGGGTCGATTGTCCAATTCCCGTCGCATAGCCAAATCGCAAAAGTCCCGGTTATGGAGTCCACCATGGCCCAGGTACAATAATTATTGCATCCGCTTCCGGTGTGAGCATTGACCGATACAGAAAAATCTAACGGCAAGGGAACATCGATAAGTGCTCCTGTAACCAGGCAGTGGGCTTGGTTAATTACGAAACCCAGTCCGCCTACGGTATCATCGACAACGTGTACGTCGCGCCCCGATGGGTCGGTCAGATATCCATTGCGATAAAGGCCCATTGAATAGAATCCGGTATCGGCATAGATCGTGAAGACTCCGTTATTATCAGGTTGTGCGCCGTACGATGCTCCGGGTCTGTTTAGATTAACCCACAGCATATTCATATTAATCGGAGGATCGCCTGGATCAAGCTTAACGGTATCGCGGACCATTTTACCAAAGATAAAATTCATACTTACCGTATCGCCAGGGTGGTGATTCCAGCTCTGGCCTCCTTCAAGCACATAACCCGGAGGAATTGGGTATCTGTCATCCCAATTTGAAATATTAACACCCCAGTTAAACAGATCCAGGGATGAGATACTAAGAGTAACGAGGTTTGAAGCGCCAATTCCGCTGACCGCCATTGTCCAGCAATTAAGAGCATTCGATTGTGCCTGTAAAAGGTATTCGTGAAGGGGCTGATTGTGATTTTCTGTAACTCGGGCGTACAGCACGGTGTCGGAGCTGAAACAGATGAAATCATGGTGCAGGCTATGAATTGTGCTGTTGTCAAAATCCCAGGTGTTTGGTAATAGATAATCAGGAACCAGGTTTTCATTGCTGAGCCCGGCGCCCCACTGGCCATAATCTGATGGACCAAAATAGAGCCGATAAGATCCGTTATTGGTCTGGACTTCTCTGCTTTGTCCGCCAGTTCTGGGGCTGCAGTATACGTAGACAGATCTGGTGATCAAATCACCATTATTATCTCTAATTTCTCCATAGAGGCTGTCGGTGGGAGCAATGTAGGCAAAATTGATACTGTCGATTATTCCTGAAGCTGTTCTCAATTGGGAAGCGGGAGTAACATAACCGGGCAAATCACGCGGATTAATTTCATACTGAAATCCGGTCCCCACATCGCTGATGTTTATTTCATAGAGACCATTTACATCTGTTAAACCGCTCCATATCTGTGAGCTTTCGCCCTGGGGTTTGGCTTCGATCCAGATATTCTGAAGATATGAATCCGGAGCCGGATGTCCCTGAACCATCACTCGCCCGCGAAATTGGTTGGGCGGGGACGGCATTGACGAAACTATAAGCCCGCGGATGGCGATGCTATTATCGCTGCGATCGGTTGCTCTGAAAACATAATGCCCGGCTGCGATTCCAAGTGTCAGCGGCGGCGTAATAAACCACCCATCGGGGACCGGATTGATATCCGGTAATCCCTGATTATTGGCGGTATCTCCATCCGTGCAATCAAAGCTTACAATCAAAACATCGGTAAGGCTATCAATCACTGTGTTTGAATTGACATCTAACCAAAGCTCCCAGCCTATGGTTGCCCCTATGCCGCAATTTGCTCCCCAGGATACAATATCCCCCTGAACGCAATCGTTTCCAGTGGTATCTCCATTGACCGAATAGAAAATATAATTTGTCAGCGCCATAGCCGGGGAACTGATTATCAGGATTCCAACTGCCGTCCAAGCCAGCAGTCTAATCCATTTAAGATTTGTAACGGTTTTCATACGCTTTGATTCTCCTTTTCTAAATCTATTGCTTTGAAAAATGACCTGAAATGTAGACCCCGCCTGATATTGAGCAGGATAGCAGCGCCTTTATTAGGATTGGCCCTATGGTTTGATATCGACCATTATTATATCGAATTAAGCTGCCGCTGTTGCTTATTGATACGGACAGCGAAATGCCAATGAAATAGCAACTTACAGCAAGTTCTTTTTGCACCGTTTCCAACTTAGTGCCGATAAGATAAATGGTGGCCTTGACCATACCATTACCCTGATGACTCGCTAATTCGCGCGCGACCTTATTGGAAAAATTTCATATCAGATCATGTACGCTATTCCGATTATCGGAGGGAAGTTCGCTTTGACAAGCTTGGGTATCCATTTTACAGTGACCGGAGGATCGCAAATTGGATTGGCATTATTATTAATGATTGATGCTGGGATATTAGTGCTGTTGAATTCATTTCGAAGAAGGATATTGATATCATCATACTCGACATGATCATGGAACCGGATTTCG
>DOTU01000160.1:1776-4380 GCA_003520965.1 Candidatus Zixiibacteriota bacterium | reverse complement strand
AATTGGATAGCCTTCGAATATGGTTTGAAGCAAGAAATCTTCCGATAAATAGAGATCTAACAACAAAGCTTGCGAATTATCAAGACTTGATTCACTCCTGGTCTGGGCGAATTAATCTCGTCTCTAAGGGGGATCGCAGCGCAATCGTCGAAAATCATATTCTCGATTCTCTTGGACCGTATGAGTTGATTCCTAAGCAGGGCTTATTAATCGATATCGGCACCGGAGCTGGTTTCCCTGGAATACCGTTGGCCCTGTTTCTCCCAGAGAATCGGATTACGCTCGTGGAATCAGTTCATAAAAAGATACTTTTTCTACGAGTGGCCAAGGACGAGCTGGGACTTAAAAATGTCGAAATAGTTGAGGGACGGTTTGAGGAGTTAGAATTTCAAACGAAATTCGATATCGCCACCCTGAGAGCTTTGCCACGCTGGGAAATATATATTAGCAGAATAGAGAAGATCGTAAAACCGGGCGGCAAAATTATTTATTATAAACAACGTGGCATCTATACAACTATAATCGCTTGACTATTTCGTCTTTTAACCTGTTAACCAGAAAGCAATTAATCAATTCGTTCCACGTGAAACAATGTTTTTGCTTGCTTTTGAAATTGTAATTTACTACCATGGTCGCTGTTTCGGAATGATAATTTGATGTGGCGATTGAGGTTAAATGTCTAAAGTATTGGCTATAGCGAATCAAAAGGGCGGAGTTGGTAAGACCACTACTGCTATCAACTTAGCCTCGTGTTTGGCGGTTGCGGAAAAAAAGACCCTGCTTGTCGATATTGACCCTCAGGGGAATAGCACCTCAGGCGTAGGAATCGACAAGAGTAAAGTGTCAAAATCGACCTATGAAGTCCTTCTTGGCAATGTTGATATTACCGACGCCCTTATCGAAACCGAGATAAATTTCCTCTCTTTACTGCCTTCGAATATCAATCTTGTTGGCGCGGAAATTGAGCTTGTGGGAGCACCGGCCAGGGAGCATAGACTTAAGAATGCGTTGGAACCAATTCGAGATCTGTTTGATTTTATCATCATTGACTGCCCGCCGTCGCTTGGTTTTCTCACCATCAACACCCTGACCGCGGCCGATTCGCTGATCATACCTATACAATGCGAATACTATGCACTGGAAGGGCTTGGGCAGCTTCTCAATACCGTTAAGCTGGTCCAAAAACATCTCAATCCCAGCCTTGATATTTATGGCGTGCTACTGACCATGTATGATGGCCGGCTCAATCTCTCCCGTCAAGTTGCCGATGAGGCCAGGAGCTTTTTTGCGGATAAGGTATTCAATACGGTCATCAGCCGAAACGTACGTCTCTCCGAAGCGCCAAGTTTCGGTAAACCGATTGTCTTGTATGATATTCTCTGTACTGGGGCGGCGAACTATATTAACCTTGCCAAGGAGGTTTTAGCCAGATGAAACGGGTATTGGGTAAAGGTCTCGAGGCGCTTATTCCGGGAGCGGGAGCCGAAGAGACGATAGTATCAGAACCGGTTAGCGGGCTCAGCCTGGTTCGCGAAATAGACCTGGGGAGCATCAAGCCGTCGCCCTTTCAGCCGCGCGTAACGTTCGACAACGTAAGGCTTTATGAGCTTGCGCAGTCGATTGAGGCTCGCGGGGTGATTCAGCCGATTGTAGTCCGACCCGTGGGCGAAAAGTTTGAGCTGATTGTTGGGGAACGTCGCTTTCGCGCCATGGAGATGCTGGGCCGCGCCACTATCCCGGCAATAGTCATTGATACCATCAGCAATGAAGAGGCGATGGAATTAACGCTGATTGAAAATATCCAACGCGAAGATTTAAATCCGGTTGAAGAGGCTAGCGCCTATTATCGCCTGATGACTGATTGCAATCTCTCGCAAACCGACGTGGCAACCAGGGTCGGCAAGGAGCGTTCGTCAATTGCCAATTCGATCAGGCTGCTCTCGTTGCCCAAAGAGATTTTAGATCTGCTTTGCGAAAATAAATTATCGGCGGGTCATGCTCGCGCTCTTCTGGCTATCCCCTCAGATTCAGACAGAATCGCCATGGCCGGCAGAACGGTGATTGAGGATCTCTCAGTCAGGGATTTGGAAAAAATCGTTTATGCCGATAAATCTCAGAGGATAGCGAGTCGTCCCAAACCTCGTTCGCCGCAGCTCATTTCAATTGAGGAGAACCTCAAACGTCAGTTGGGAACCAAGGTGATATTAACACAACGTCGTAAAGGTGGCCAAATAACAATTGAGTATTACTCCAACGAAGAGCTGGAACGACTTCTGCAACTGCTTGGAGTTCAGGGGTAGTTTTTGTGAGCAGACGTCTAACCTTTATGATTATACCAGAAGGAGGCGAGAAGGTTTTCTCGCGTAATATCTCAACGCGCCTGTTCAAACTTATCCTGGTATTAGCATCGATCTGGTTTATCTTTTTGGTCTGTGTAACGGTTATCTATACCCGCCTTTCGGTTCAGGCCTCAAAATCGGCGATGCTTCAAGACGAAAACCAGAAGCTGCGCGAATATTTTACACGAGTGATCGATATCGAACAAAGCTTCAAGCGCAACCAGGAATTGACAGCTCGCCTGGCGCAAATGGCCGGTGTGGACCT
>DOTU01000160.1:0-1417 GCA_003520965.1 Candidatus Zixiibacteriota bacterium | reverse complement strand
AACGAATCAACGATGACGCCCGAGCAGCTATTGCAATCGCATATTCCGCATGGGCGGCCGCTGTATGGCTGGATTACCAAGCCATTTTCGGCCGCGGATGACAGTAAGGGCGGTAAGCATACCGGTATCGATTTCGCGGTTAAGGATGGCACTGCGGTTTCGGCTACAGCTTCCGGAGTTGTGAGCTTTTCCGGTTGGGACGAGTACTTGGGCAATCTGGTTGTAATAGATCATGGAAACGGATACCTAACAAGCTATGGACATAACCGGGAAGTATTAGTTAAGAAAGGGGAAAAAGTGACCAGAGGCGAGGTAATTTCGCTTTCGGGGAATACCGGACGGTCTACGGCCCCGCATCTGCACTATGAGATTATGAAGAACGGGGTCCCGATAGATCCCGCTCCTTACCTGGATTGAGAGGATTTATGAAGTTAGATAGAAAACTGTTCGGAAGCGAGGATGATATGGACAATGTCAAAGGAGATGGACGTATCGAAACCATTATCGGCAAAGGTACCAGTATCGATGGTACGGTGAATATCGAGGGCGCCACCCGAATTGATGGCAATCTCACTGGGAAGTTGACTTCCAACGACGTCGTTACTGTAGGCTCCTCCGGTGTGGTCAAAGCTGAAATACGGGCCAAGGCTATTATCGTTGGTGGGCATGTTGAGGGGAATCTATTTGCCACGGAGAAGGTTGAGCTGCAGGCTAAGAGTGAACTCCTGGGCGATATCACCTCCAAGTCACTTTTAGTTGAGCATGGCGCCCTGTTTCATGGTAGCTCCAAAATGAAAGACGGAGTTCCTAACGCTCAACCGACATCAACGCCCAAGCCCTCCGGTCCCGGTAGCCAAGAGCCTCCGCGTCCAACCCATTAAGCATAGATGGATACGCGGCTGACCTTTGTCGGGGCTGTGCTGTTTGTGGCCGGCACCCTGATTCTGGCGCTATTATTAGGCCGTATACTTCGTCGTATCACTTTTCGCGGCGAAAAAGCCAATAGGATTCCGCCCAAAAGCACTCGATTCTGGCAAGTTCTTATAGCGATAATTCTAATCGTAATAGCTCAAGCTTTTTTCTGGTTATCATCACAATTGGAGTATTTCCGGCCGCTCCCCGCAGATGGACGATTTGCCCAGTTGCGTGTAGAGCATACCGGCGACCCGGTGCAATCGCTTGATGTGCAATATGTACCTTTGTCAGCGGATTCCGCTGGCTTGCCCAACCGGTTTTTTCTCTCTGGCGACTCCTGGCGCTTTTTTGGCGAAGTGATCGATTTTAAATTTGCCAGAAAATACCTTCGTCTTCCCGAGCGCGCCTATAAAACCGTTCGTTTCGAGGGCCGGTTTTTGGGCCGTCTGCCGCAACATGCGTCAGGCGCTCTGCTGAATGAGAATCTGCTTGAGGGAGGCTC
>DOTU01000148.1 GCA_003520965.1 Candidatus Zixiibacteriota bacterium | reverse complement strand
CGCCTTCTTTTTACTTGTCGACAAACTGAGAAAACAGGATCGCGTGGCCATAGTGGTTTATGCCGGAGCCGCCGGTTTGATCCTGCCGTCAACTCCGGGAAGTGATAAAGAAAAAATTCTTTCCGCTATCGATAACCTTCAGGCCGGAGGTTGTACCGCAGGCGGAGCGGGAATCCGTTTGGCCTATGATGTGGCTGCAACCTACTTTGTTAAGGGAGGAAATAACCGGGTTATCCTGGCCACCGACGGTGATTTCAATGTGGGAGTTTCCAGCGATGCCGATATGGTGCGACTGATTGAAGAAAAGCGTCAATACGGAATATTTCTTTCTGTCCTTGGTTTCGGCGAGGGGAATCTCAAAGACTCCAGAATGGAAAAGATCGCCGATAAGGGAAATGGCAATTATTTCTATATTGACAGTATCTTGGAAGCCAGAAAGGTGCTGGTCAGCGAAATGGGGGCAACCCTTTTCACAATAGCCAAGGACGTAAAGCTTCAGATCGAATTCAATCCTGCCAGAGTCGAATCATATCGCTTAATTGGCTATGAAGACAGGCTGCTGGCCAAAGAAGATTTTAACGATGATAAAAAGGATGCCGGTGAGATGGGCGCGGGGCGCTCGGTGACTGCGATTTATGAAATTGTCCCGGCCGGAACCAATGAAGAAACGCGGTCGGTTGACCCGCTCAAGTATCAAAAGGTTGAGCTTTGGCATAGATCGGGAAATGCGGAGCTTTTAACTGTCAAAATAAGATATAAAGAACCTGACGACGACACAAGCCGGCTACTTTCCTTATCTGTCACCGATCTTAATAAATCTATTTATGAGTGTTCCAGCGATTTCAGATTTTGTGCCTCAGTGGCGGAACTGGGCATGCTCTTAAGGGAATCATCTTTCAAGGGCGATGGTACTTTTTACCAGGTGATTGAACTTGCTAAAAATTCAAAAGGAGCTGACAAGGAGGGGTATCGAGCCGAATTCATCAGGTTGGCAGAAAACTGCCTGAGCCTGGCTACGGCCATGGCCGATCAGAAATAACTGATATTCAACCCCCGCGTGCCGGAATAATGGGTTGCCCCAAAAAGGGCGATCCGGGAAATAAATAAAAGGCGCGTGGGGGTTATTTTTTTATTACGTTTTTATTTTATTCGCGTATAATATTGCTTGGTCTGAATAAGAAAAACAAGGAGTTCCGATGCCAATTAATAATGACCTGCTTCTAATCTTGAAATCATCAACGTTTGGCGAGGGTGAAATCGATCTTGGAGAAACGCTGATGGAAAAATTTCTGAATTCACTCTTTGAATCGGGCAATCTCCCGGCCCGGATCATCTGCATGAATAGCGCTATTTTTCTTACCACCGCAGGATCGCATTTCAACGATATTCTATCCAAATTTGAGTTAGAAGGCACAATGATCCTCTCCTGTTCAACTTGTCTGGAGTACTATAAACGCGTGGACCAACTTCGAGTAGGGAAAGCTACCACCATGAAAGAAACAGTTAGCTCCATGCTTTCATTTGGGCGGGTAATCTCGTTGTAAATGCGACCTGGACTCACTTAGCGAGATATTTCTCCGGTTCCTTATCGAATTTCTGCTTGCAGGATACAGCGCAGAAATAGTAAGTCTGGCCCTTGTAATCGGACTTGCCGGCTGCCTTGTTCTCATCAATTTTCATCTTACAGACAGGGTCTACTACCATATTTCCTCCTTTATTGATTTAATCTGATAACTTTGCATTCCTTAATCGCAGCGAATTGGAGACTACAAAAACCGACGAAAAAGCCATTGCCCCCGAGGCTATCATCGGATTGAGAAGTCCCATCGAACCAAAAACAGGGTAAAGTATCCCTGCCGCTATAGGAATCCCGATAATATTATAAATAAAAGCCCAAAAAAGATTCCACCTTATTGTCCGCACTGTTTTGCGCGAGAGTTCAATCGCTTTCGGCACTCCTGCAAGGTCATTACCAATCAACGTTATATCCGAAGCCTCCAGGGCCACGTCGGTCCCCGACCCGATAGCGATCCCAACATCGGATTGCGCCAACGCAACCGCGTCATTGATTCCATCGCCAACCATCGCCACCCGTTTTCCTTCGTTCTGCAGCCTTTTGATCTCGGCCGCTTTGTCGGCTGGCAGCACCTCAGCCAAAACTCGGTCTATCCCGACTTGCCTGGCCACCGACTCAGCGGTGATCTTGTTGTCACCGGTAATCATGATTATTTCAAGTCCCATTATTTTTAAACGATTGACTACTTTCGCAGCGTCGGGCTTAAGAGTATCGGCTACGGCGATCACCCCTGCAATCATTTTATCGATTGCCAGGATCATCGGAGTTTTGCCCTGACCGGCAAAACCGGAAATGTTCTTCTCGATCGCTGAAAAAGCGACATCCTTTTCACGCATGAGTCCGGGGTTTCCCAACAAGATATTTTTACCACCGATTCTTCCTTCGATACCCTGACCGGGGATAGCTACGAAATTCTCCGGCTCCTTGAGCATAATATTATGTTCAAATGCTTTGCTTACTACCGCTTCGGCCAGCGGATGCTCGGAATTCCTCTCGATCGATGCCGCATAAAATAAAACGTCTTTTTCAGAGTAGCCATTAAATAGGGCAATATCCGTCACTTCAGGTTTACCCCGAGTTAGAGTCCCGGTTTTGTCAAAGACCACAGTGGTCACGCTGCCCGCTCCCTC
>DOTU01000369.1:1646-4399 GCA_003520965.1 Candidatus Zixiibacteriota bacterium | reverse complement strand
CGTAATAGGAACCATGCAGCGTAGCTTCGATCTCGGTTTTGGGGCTTGCCACATATTTATGCGAGGTGGCGATATCGTAGCGGTTATTCCATTCATAATCATCATAAATGAATGTTTTCTGAAGCGGCTCAAACCATTCCGATTCTATCCATTGCTTTCTTTCGTGCATATAACCCAGCGAAAGATCGTTGTAGAACGATTCCTTGGGGCTGAAGCTGATCTTGGTATTTAGATTATATCTTTTCGTCGCCTCAAGGCCGTTAGTGTGAGGAGTGCTTTTATCGAGATCAAACCCGGCGCTCTCTTCATGCTTTCCGGAAAATGTGAGGCCGATTTTAGATCTTTTGGCTTCAAATTGAAACTCAGGATCAAAAGTCTTAAAGGAACCGTATTCAATTGACGATTCCAGGCTTTGACTTTGAGTTGGTTTACTGGTGATGATGTTAACCACGCCGCCCATAGCGTCGGAGCCATAGAGAGTAGAGCCGGAACCTTTGACGATTTCAATTCGGTCGACATTGGACAGAGAAATTTGCCCGAGATCTATTGACCCCCGAACCTGCCCGATGACTCGATGGCCATCGATCAGAATCAACACTCTGGACGGATCGATCCCGCGAATCGTAGCGCCCTTACCAGAAAGATCGTTATCGACAGTTACTCCCACATGCGAATCGAGCGCCTGATCTACCGTGAGCGCGCCGGTTGCGGCCATATCCTCTTTGGTGATCACCTCGGTGGTGACCGGGACATCCTTTAATAGATGAGGCGTGCGGGTAGCGGTTACGACAACCTTGTCAAGCTCCCAGGGGGCTTCACTCAGGGCGATATTTAACGTCGCTTCTCCTGGTTCGGATAAAGTGATTTTTCTGGAGCCTTTTTTATATCCAATCAGGTGAATATTGATAAGATATTCTCCAGGGGTAAGATTCTTGATCGTGAAACTGCCATCGGGTTCGGAGGCCGCGCCGTATTTAGTACCGGCTATTGATATGTGCACTCCCGGCAATGGTGCGCCGGTTTGGGCATCTGTAATTGTGCCGGTAAGATCATTCGCCCTGGATATTCCAAACAAGAACAGTACGTAGAACAGAACAATTTTTGTTTTCACCCTTCATCTCCGCTGTTTTCACAACTCCCATAGTTGTGAAAAAAATCTCGAGGTTATAAACTCAAAAACCCGCCGGGCGGGTTATGATATTTGTCATAAATAATAGGAATATTTATCGTTTACATGATATTTGTCATATCAACGGATGGCATATTTCAATATTTCCAGGGCTTTTGAGTATCCGTGAATAAGCGAGTTCGAGAAAAACGGCAATCCCATGACATACTCCTCAATCGGGCCGGCGCCGTTGAGTTTGGATAGCTGGATAGTGGTGAAGTCCCCAGCTGCAATTATCCCCATGGAAAGCCGCCCTGCCAGGCTGGCCAGCTTGGAGATTTTGTTTAGCTCATCGAGCTGGGCATTGATAGTTTTCGCCGAACAGAATGGCTCGCAGTTTAAAATGACATAATCGCATTTTAAGCGGGCCGCTTCTTTAACCTGATCGATATCGAGAGGAATCTCCAGAGCCACCAAAATATTTTCCACCTGCAAATTGGTAATCGCCGCCCCCAGGGCTTCTTTTTTGTCCTGGGAATATTTCATAAGGGCCATGGAGGGTTTAAGATCCTTAATGATCTCAAGCGATCTGGCCTCGCAAGCGCTGCGCAGCGCCACGGCGATATCGAGGCTTTCGATCATTAGTGAGGCGGCTTTGCGTCTTCGCTGATCGAGTTCCTTACCTAATCCGAAAATAACGCAATCGGCGCCGGCGATCTCACAAGCCAGCGCGTTCTTAACCACCGACTTGACCATATCGGAGCCGTCCGAATAAAGGTTGGCCAGCGGTTCCAAATCTATTGTTACTCTTGCCATGCGGTCAAGATTAAGGGTAAATGCTTAGCATGTCAAGCGAGGTTTGAAAGATTATTCGAAATTGGATAAAGAAATGAAGTTGCGATTATAATTAATGAGTTTGATCTGCTTTTAAAATTGGAAGCCGCCCATAGATTTCGGTTTTTTCGCGGATTTCTTTGGCCAGAGAATCTGTCAGGTATTGAGGATCAAGCCGCCATTCCCAATTACCGCTTGGTGTTGATGGGATATTCATGCGAGCCTCTGCCCCCAGGCCGAGAAAATCCTGAATCGGGATGATAATCCTATCGGCAACCGACATCATGGCCATCCGCACGAACTCGGCGGGTGCATTTCTACTTGTTATTTCATGGCCCAGATAGCGATTCAGGTTTTCCTTCTCGACAAGCGTGGCCTCCTGCTCAAACCAACCCCTGACAGTGTTATTGTCATGAGTGCCTGTATAGACGACGCAGTTTTTAACATGATTAGGCGGCGCATACGGATTATCAGGCAAGCCATCCCCAAATGCGAAAAGCAGGACCTTCATGCCGGGAATTTCGAGCTTTTCAATCAGCTCTTTGACATCGGGTGTGATTATCCCTAAATCCTCGGCAACAATTGGGAGCGATGGGCAACGCTCGCGAAGCTTCGCGAAAAACTCGTCAGCGGGCGCGCTCACCCATTTTCCATGAATAGCAGTTTTCTCTCCGGCGGGCACTTCCCAGTAACCGACCAACCCCCGGAAATGATCGATTCGCAAAAGGTCGAAAAGATTGAGGTTGTGCTCGAGCCGTCTTATCCACCAATCGAACCTGCTACTTTGAAGGCTTTTCCAATCGTAAACCGG
>DOTU01000369.1:0-1279 GCA_003520965.1 Candidatus Zixiibacteriota bacterium | reverse complement strand
GCCCAGAGATCGGAGCTTTGATAGCTCATATAGATCGGGATATCGCCCATGATTTCGATCTGGTGCTCGTTGGCATATTTTTTTAAAGCTTGCCATTGACCATAGAATAAATACTGCCAGAATTTTTTCTTTTCGATCTGGGTAGCAAGTTCCGTTTCGTACGATTTTAGCGCTACGGGCTTTCGATCTCTGATATCATCAGGCCACTCGCCCCAGCTTTTACCGGCGAACTGTTCTTTCAGCGATGCAAACAACGCAAAATCGTCAAGCCAGTATGAGCTTTCCCTGCAAAATGCTTCGTATTCGTCTCTGTTTTGTCGTCCTTTGAATGTTAGGTAAGCTTCATCGAGGATTTTATTTTTGAATTCTATTGCCTTTCCGAAATCAACGCGATCTTTTGGAAAATCGGAAACGGATTGTGTTTCCCGTATCCAGCCGTCGCGAGCCAAAATCTCAGGGCTGACTAAAAGAGTATTCCCTGCAAAAGCCGACGAACTACTGTAAGGGGAATTGCCCTCACCGGGGCTGGGCGGATTAAGCGGAAGCACCTGCCAGATGCTTTGGCCGGCGCTTGCTAGAAAATCAACAAACCGATAAGCGCCCGGCCCGAGATTCCCCAAAGCGTCATCGGAGGGCAAAGAAGTTATATGAAATAGAACGCCGCTTCCTCGTTGATCTATCATAATAGAAGTATCGGCCTGTTTGGGCTGTGGCTAAGCGTTTATAATCACCCTAAAATTGACACGGGGCTAACAACGAAGCAACGTCAAAAACCCGGAATCATCAATATGTTCTGCAGCCTTCGGGATTTGCGAAATTGTCAGGCGCCTTAATGGGCAGCTTTTGCTACCTCGCGTTCCTTTTCAACCAGCGAAACGTAAACCTTGCCCGCTTTTGTGCGATAATGAATCTTGTCTTCGCGGGCCAGCCAGCCGAGCGCCTGGTAAGCGATGTCGCTTTTAAGTTTTAGGGCCCGGGGCAACTCAGTGAGGCCGATTTCATCTTTGGTAATTAATTTCTCCCAGACAAGTCCGGCGGCTTCGCCTATTTTTTCTTTCGTCATATATAATTCCTTTCAAAAATCGGGGTAATTTCCCCCAAATAAACAATTTTTAACGTTAGAAAACCATCCAAAACGATAATTTATGCCCAACTACAGCTTATTTACTCGGGATCAAGGTAGGGGTTCACAAATTTAGAGTCAAGTTAAAATAATGTTAGTTGAGAGTATGGCTTGCGTTTTAATGGAACCCAAATACATATTTTTCTTGACTGCCTC
>DOTU01000331.1:3946-5253 GCA_003520965.1 Candidatus Zixiibacteriota bacterium | reverse complement strand
GTAGCGTAGTTGTTGATAGTGCGGGTCAGGGCAGTCTTGAAACCGATCAGATGCGAGCCGCCCTCGATGGTGTTAATATTATTTACGTAGCTGAAAATATTCTCAGCGTAACCGTCGGTATACTGGAATGAGATCTCAACATCGGTACCCTCGCGATCTCTGTGGAAATAGACCGGCTTGGGATGGACCGTTTCTTTGTTCTCATTCAGATATTTTACGAACGCGCTCAGGCCGCCC
Organism: Candidatus Zixiibacteriota bacterium; assembly: GCA_003520965.1. Classification (GTDB taxonomy): domain Bacteria; phylum Zixibacteria; class MSB-5A5; order UBA10806; family UBA10806; genus UBA10806. Next base: position 5,016 of record DOTU01000331.1, on the reverse strand, counting down.
TTAAACTGGAAGGTCTCGGTTTTCTCCTCACCGGCGCGCTTATCGGTCAGGACAATCTTAAGCCCGGCGTTCAGGAAAGCCAGCTCTTTCATGCGCGAGGCTATGGTATCGTAAACGAAAAGCCGTTTCTTGAATATTTCTTCATCGGGCATGAAAGTGGTTTTGTTGCCGCTCTTGACACGAGTGCCGATCTTTTTCACCTGCGTTACAGCGATACCGCGTTCATAGCGCTGCATATAGACAGAACCTTCGCGAGCGACTTCCACCTCGCACCAGATAGACAGCGCATTAACCACCGAAACGCCTACTCCATGCAGACCGCCTGAAACTTTATAACTATCATGATCGAATTTACCGCCGGCGTGAAGCATGGTCATGACAACTTCAAGTGCCGGTTTCTTCTGAGTAGGATGCATGTCAACCGGAATGCCGCGTCCGTTATCCTCGACTGTGATCGAACCATCGTTGTTGATCGCGACTTTGATTTCGTCGCAGAATCCGGCCATCGCCTCGTCGACGGAGTTATCGACAACCTCATAAACAAGGTGATGCAAGCCGCGCGCGCTGACATCGCCGATATACATAGCCGGACGACGTCTGACCGCCTCCAACCCTTTTAATACCTGAATCGTCCCCGCATCATAATGATGTCCAGCCGCTGCCGGACTTTTTTTGGTTATGGTATCATCCATTTCTTCCATAAATCGTAAGCCTTTCAGATAAAGCGGATGTCCTTGATGCATCCCTTCTCAAGTTTTGAGTCCAGTTTGGTCAGAAGCTCGCCTTTCAGAAACGAGAGTTGCTGCCTCCAGGCCGCCTGGGTTACCTTGACCACCAGCGTGTCGCCGTCGATACGTACGGCCTGCGTTTCCTGCGCGATTCTGGAGCCAACGATTTCGCTCCAGTGCAAGACCGCTTCCTGCTTGCCGAGTCGGGAGCTAAATCCCAACTTATCCAGATACCCGGCAATGAGGCCGCCGATTTTTTCCGGCTCACGGGCCAAGACATACCTCCTGAATCAAGGAAAATCCCCCTCCTCTTAAAGGGATATCCTCTTGTCTATTTACAGC
>DOTU01000331.1:646-3545 GCA_003520965.1 Candidatus Zixiibacteriota bacterium | reverse complement strand
ATAATTATACCGAAATTTTGATCAATTATATTCATTTGACAACTGGATTGGACTCGCTATATTTTCTGTCTGTTCTGCGAATGGTTAGAATATATAGGGATCGCGGGATAAGGAAAGGAAGATATGCGAGCATTGATTACCGGTATCACGGGCCAGGATGGATCTTATCTGGCAGACCTTCTGTTGGAAAAGGGGTATGAAGTTTGGGGAATGGTGCGTCGAAGTTCAACTGAGAACTCCGAGCGTATAGATCATATCAAGGATCGATTGGAGCTTCGGCAGGCGGATTTGTTGGATCAGCTTTCGATCTTGCGTCTGGTTGAGGAAGCCCGACCTGATGAGGTTTACAATTTGGCAGCGCAATCATTCGTGCCAACATCGTGGAAACAACCGATACTGACCGGGCAGTTCGACGCTTTGGGTGTAACACGCACGCTGGAAGCGATCCGGCAGATCGATACGAAGATAAGGTTTTATCAAGCATCGTCGTCAGAGATGTTTGGTAAAGTGGTTGAAGTTCCTCAGACGGAGAAGACGCCGTTCTATCCGCGAAGTCCTTATGGAGTGGCTAAGGTTTACGGGCATTTTATCACCGTAAATTATCGGGAATCATATAATATATTCGCGGTTTCGGGGATTCTGTTCAATCATGAGTCGCCTCGGCGCGGGCTGGAATTCGTCTCGCGCAAGGTGACCGACGGGGCGGCGCGGATCAAGCTTGGTTTGCTGGATAAACTTTCACTAGGCAATCTTGACGCCAAGCGCGACTGGGGATATGCCGGTGATTATGTGCGGGCCATGTGGCTGATGTTGCAGCAGGATAAGCCGGATAATTTTGTGATCGCCTCGGGCCGGCATCATTCGGTCAGACAGCTTTGCGAGGCGGCGTTCGGCCATCTTGATTTGGATTATCGCGATTATGTGGTAACCGATCCGAAATTTGTTCGTCCGGCTGAGGTTGATTTGCTACTGGGCGATCCGTCGCACGCTAAGAAGGTGATGGGCTGGGAGCCAAAGGTATCGTTCGAGGAAATGATTCGGATGATGGTGGATTACGATATGGAGAGGTTGAAGAAGGGGTAATTTAGCCGGATTGGCGGGCGAAAACGAGAGCGCCAGGATATCGATCCAAGGGACCTCGATCCTGACGCATAAAAAATTGGATTAATGATTTAGGGGCGTATTGCAATACGCCCCTACAATAGGAAAATAAACAATATTATCAAATGAATTCGCTGTCGGGTCAGGCGACCCGACAGCACAGTAAACGCATAAAAAATTGTCAAGACCCCGCCTGCGGCGGATAAACCTAAGGGGTCTTGACCTACGAATAAAAAAAGAAGAAAAGTGAAAGCATTCATTACAGGCATAGCGGGGTTTGCGGGACGGCATTTGACGGCTTATCTCCTCAATAGGGGGGATGAGGTAGCTGGTATGGAGCCTGAGGATACTGAGGACCTCGATCTTTTGGCGAAGGCGCATGATATCAAGATTTACTTCGGAGATATCCGTGACGAGAAAGCGATTTCCAAAGCGCTTAATCAATACAAGCCGGATACGATATTTCATTTAGCGGCGCAGTCATCGGTGAGGTTGTCGTTCGAGAACCCGCAGGAAACGTTTTCAGTAAATATGATGGGGACTCTAACTCTCTTAGAAGAGGCCAACAAAACAGATTTCCCGATCAAAACACTGGTGATAACATCATCCGAGGTATACGGCCCGTTGACGCCGGATGAAGTTCCGGTAACGGAGGATCATCTTCTTCGGCCGGTCAATCCTTACGCGGTCAGCAAAGCGGCGGTTGACCTATTAGCTTATCAGTATGTTAAAGCGTATAATCAGCAGGTTTTTATCGCGCGGGCCTTCTCCCATTCCGGCCCCTGGCAAAAGACTGTCGGGGTGCTTTCCGACTGGGCTTTTCAGATAGCCAAAATCGACCTGGGGTTATCTCAGCCGACGATAAAAGTTGGCAATCTCAATGTCAGGCGGGATTATGCGGATGTACGTGATATTGTACGGGGTTATGTCGATATAATAGAAAAGGGAAAGCCAGGGGAACCTTATAACGTTTGTTCAGGTATCGGATATGAGCTTGCGGAACTCCTTGAGAAATACCGTCAGTTCAGCAGTAAAAAGATTAATATCGTAGTCGACCAGTCCCGCATGAGGCCGGTTGACATCCCGATACTGGTTGGGTCAAACGCAAAAATTAAGGAAGATACCGGCTGGAGCCCGAATATTTCGATAGATACCACGCTTAAAGATATTTATGATTACTGGCGTGAATATTTAGTTGAGGAGGTTTAGATTAATGATTTTAGAAACATCTTATGAGAGGGGGATTTCGAATGCCCGCTAAATCAGCAAAACCAATAAAAGCCAAAACCGCCATAGATAAAGCCATTGGCGAGGATTATGTCGAATCACTGCGCGGTAAGATAGCAGATCGCAGCGCCTCGATAGCGATTATCGGCATGGGTTATGTCGGCTTACCGCTGGCAGTGGAGTTTGGCCGAGTGGGATTCAAAGTTACCGGTATTGACATACTGGATCGGAAAGTTAAGATCCTGAACGCAGGCAAATCCGATGTCGACGATATCAAAGATTTTGAGGTTAAGGAGTTGGTCAACCTCAAGCGGCTTTATACAACCAACGATTTCAGCCATCTGAAGAAAGCCGACGTGGCTATTATCTGTGTTCCGACACCTCTTAATAAAACGAAGGATCCCGATGTTTCTTTCATTTTGGCGGCGGTTGAGCCAATCGCCAAGTACCTGCATAAGGGAATGCTGATTGTGCTGGAATCAACGTCGTACCCAGGCACCACCGATGAGCTCATACGCGAAAAACTCGAAGCCACCGGGCTAAAACTGGGTGTCGACTTTTTCTTAGCCTT
>DOTU01000331.1:0-281 GCA_003520965.1 Candidatus Zixiibacteriota bacterium | reverse complement strand
TATGAGCAGGTTATCACCCAGGTTATTCCGGTCTCCTCGACCAAAGCCGCTGAAATGGTAAAGCTTCTGGAGAATACATTCAGAAGTGTCAATATTGGCCTGGTCAATGAAGTCGCTTTGATGTGCGACCGGCTGGGAATCGATGTCTGGGAAGTAATCGATGCCGCAGCCTCCAAGCCGTTCGGATTTATGCCGTTCTACCCCGGTCCCGGACTGGGCGGACACTGTATTCCAATCGATCCGCATTATCTTTCCTGGAAACTGAAATCGCTTAACTATTA
>DOTU01000261.1:1884-3957 GCA_003520965.1 Candidatus Zixiibacteriota bacterium | reverse complement strand
GTCAAAAATCTTCATACGCCGGTAAAGGAAGGCAAGTGCACGGCCTGCCATAACCCTCACGGAAATGCCCAGCCAAAGCTACTGGCCGAATCAGGGAAGGCGTTGTGCTTATCGTGCCATAAAGAAAAAGCCGAGGAGTTAAATAAGGCGGTAGTTCATCAGCCGGTTAAGGAGGGTGAGTGTACGACCTGTCATCTGGCGCACGGATCAAATGAAAGGAATAACCTGATAAAACCGGTGGCCGAGTTATGCCAGGGATGTCATGATCCGACAATCGAAAAAATAAAAACAGCGCATGGAGGATATGCGGTAACGGGTTCTAATTGTGTAACCTGCCACAATCCGCACGCCTCCGATCAGCCAAAGCTGGTCAATAAGGTTCAGCATGCACCGTTTGCCGAGAAGGCTTGCGAATCGTGTCACGTAGGATTTGGTAAGGGCGGTGAAATTCAGTTAGTAGCCGAAGGTGATAAACTCTGTGCTACTTGTCATGATGATGTCGATAAGATTATGGCGCAGCCAAATATCCATCCGCCAATAAAGCTTGGTAAAGGATGCATAAGCTGCCATGATCCCCATGCCTCGCGAAACGAGAAGATGTTGATTGATAGTGTTCCTAATCTCTGTTATAGCTGCCATGAGGATTTGCAAGCCAAATTTGCCTCGGATAAAGCCCACTCGCCGGTAAAGGATGGCAACTGCCTGGCCTGTCATGAAAAGCATAGCGGTCCCAATAAGGGACTTTTAACAGTAAAACGTTCGCAGCTTTGTTACAGTTGCCACAGCGCCGAGAAAGCGAGATTTACCAGTGAGTCAGCGCACAAGCCTGTAGCCGACGGCGATTGTTATCGTTGTCATGATGCTCACGCTACCGAAAACGATAACATGCTGGTAAAATCGGGAAACAAGCTCTGTTTGGATTGCCATTCTCTAACTGCTCCCGCTTTCGCGCAGGCTCATCATAATTTCCCGATGGAAAAATCAAACTGCGCCAATTGCCATGACCCGCACTCAACTCCAAGAAGCTCGATGGCTCTGCTGTATCCAGATCAACACAGTCCGTTTAAGGTGCGAAACTGCGGCGCCTGTCACGCCTCAAGTAAAGATTTCAGCACAATCAAAGATGGCAAAGCGCTTTGCCTGCAGTGCCATACCAAATCGGATAACCTGATTTCCAAGAAAAATGTGCATAAAGCCGTGACCATGCCTGGTGAATGTATCAATTGCCATTCGCCGCATACGGGATTTACGTCCAATATTCTTGCCAAACCCGATGGGCAGGTTTGTTTCAACTGCCATGAAAAGTCCGGTTTCGATAAGAAATTCAAGCATAAACCGGCAACCGAGAGTTGTTCCACCTGTCATGAAGTGCACTCGTCCGATAACGCCAACCTCTTAAATGGCGACGATGAGATCAAGCTCTGTCTTAAATGTCATAACGCCGATAAGACGCATATGCATCCGATGGGTAAAAATTTCAAAGACCCGAGAAACGGGGAGAGACTGGTTTGCACAAGCTGTCATTCACCCCACTCCAGCGATTACGAAAACATTTTACTTGCCGATAAACAGCGAGAGCTATGCACATCCTGCCATTCATTGTAGGATATTTATGGATAACAGACGCAGACAGTTTTTCGTAAGCGCCGGGGGGCAACGAAGCCTTCTGGCCGGGGTTTTTATTCTGATCCTGGTACTGGTCGTAGTGGTCTCCGGGCTATTCTACATTCTGGCCAATCGCGATCTTGAAAAAGCCACCTATCGGGCGCATTTCGAGACGCTCAGAAATACAATGCAAATGCTCCTGCCGTGGTTGGTGCTGGTGAATGCAATTGGATTAATTGTGGTACTAATTCTGGCGATCTTTTTTACCCATAAGATTGCGGGACCGGCTTATCATCTACAACAAGATCTCAAAAAAATTAAAGAGGGAGATCTGACAATCCGCACCGCATTTCGAAAAGGTGACGGCCTTAAAGACGTGGCCGAAGCTATGAATGACACTACCGGGCAGCTTCGTTTAGATATTGCTAATATTAAAGATAAGGTCGATGATCTTTCGAAAGTGACCGG
>DOTU01000261.1:0-1553 GCA_003520965.1 Candidatus Zixiibacteriota bacterium | reverse complement strand
AATTTTGCTTTCGGCATTAATAACTATTTTAGGTGGTTCAAGCTCGCCGCAAAAAGGGGAGGCGACCGGGATGGTTTTAAGTCACGCCGGCACATCCTCTCCGATGGGGGCCGGTGCCGATAGTTGCCGAATCTGCCATCAGGGTGGCTCATTCGATTTAGCTGCTGAAAGCGATCTCAATTGTTTTAGATGCCATCGGGACACACAAACAAAAGCGCTTAAAGCATATAAGCATACCGAGGTCATCCACGACAAATATCCAACCGTAAGCTGCGAGGGGTGTCATAAGCTACACAAAGCGGAGGGAAGCGCGCTACTATCGCAGGACGAGTCGGCGCTATGTCGGGGCTGCCATCCCGAGGATGGGGCATCGAATACTCATCCCGTAGTGGATATGGAAAGTGGAAAAGGGCAAATCATCACGGGCGGCGACGGCAGACCGCTGACTTGCGCGTCACATTGCCATGATGTGCATGGAACAGATTACAAATATATGTGCCGCCTTGAACCGGGTCGGGAGCTATGTATCTCTTGTCACAAGGATTTTGGAAAATAGATGTTGAACCGCTTGGATAAAATATCATCTGCCTGCGTAGCTTTCATTGTGTTAGCTGCAATCGTTTTTTCTGCGCCATTAGCTCAAAGTCAGTTTGTTGAAAAGCAGGTAGGATATGCATTCGAAACGCCGGGATTCCTGGGCATTCCTGGTCCTCTCGCATATGATAAGGAGCGGCATCGTTTGGCGGTCTCGGATGCGGGGCGCAATTTAATCTATATATTCGATCTGGTCGAGCGCACCTACCAGACTCTGGGAACGAATATCGAGTTGAAAGAACCGCAGGGGATGGCGTTCGATGGCACAGGTTCACTTTATGTGACCCAGCAAAGCAGTTCGTTATTGTTGAAATTCGCGCAGACAGGGGTTTTGCCTGAGACTTTGAACTTGAAAATGGCGGATATCCATCCGGGGAAAATCGCAATTGGTACGGATGGAGAGATACTACTTTGCGATAAGGATAATTCATCGGTTAATATAATTAATACATCTGATTCGTTGATCACCAGGCTTTCCAAAAAACTCAGGCAACCCGATGGCGTAATAATGCAACAATCGGGTGAGATTTTCGTGGCCAACAAAGGAATCGATCCAGTCATGGTGTTCGGAAAGGATGGCAATTATATCCGCAGGCTCTCGCGGCCGGAATCGCCCACGTCGCAAGTGAGTTTCGCGGCATCGGGGTTGGCAATCGACCAAAGGGGCTGGATATATACTCTTGATATCAATCACTTCAAGCTGATATCATACGATCCGACAGGGGTTAACCGTATCGAGTGGGCGCCGCCATCGTCGCCATTTTTCCCGGTGGATATCGCAATAGATAGATACGATGCCATTTATATCTCGGATAGCGGTTCAGGCCGGGTGCGGATATTTGTGAGGGGCAACTAAAAGATGATTCCAACTTTACTGGCGATTACCTTGTCAGCCGCTCTTGCTTCAAGCGAGATCGAGTATATAGGAGTTACACCTGAGATTATCGATGGCCTTCCGA
>DOTU01000199.1 GCA_003520965.1 Candidatus Zixiibacteriota bacterium | reverse complement strand
TTTTTAGTGCGACGAGATAGGATTTTGAGCACGCGCCGAATCTCCTCGTCACGCCCGATGACAGGATCGAGTTTTCCCTTGCGGGCCAAGGCGGTGAGATCGCGCGAGTAACGTTCCAACACCTTATATTTTGATTCTGGATTCTCGTCGGTAACGCGCTGATCGCCCCTGATTTTGGTCATGGCTCCATAAAACTTATCGCGAGTCAGACCCATTTCGGAAAGAATTTGAGAGGTTTTATCGGTTCGTATCTCAAGCATACCCAGAATTATATGCTCAATCGAAATAAACTCATCTTTCAGGCGATCGGCCTCGTTCTGGGCGTCCTGGAGAATATTTTGAAGATCGTTTGAAATATAAGTTTGATGAGGCCCCGAGACACGTGGAAGCATCTCTATCTCGCTATCAAGGCGTTCGCGCAAGCGGTTGATATCGATGCCCGATTCCCGCAGAAGATCGGTGACAACCTCCTCCTCGCGCGAGAGAAGCCCCTTAAGAAGATGCAGGCCTGATATCTCCGAATTTGATTTAGATTCGGCCAGCTCCTGGGCATATTCCAAAGCTTCGCGGGAATTTTGGGTTAATTTTTCAAGTCGCATATATTAAACTCCTTTATTCAATCGCCAATAATATTTTCTGATGTCTATCGTTGATAGCACCCATTTTATCAAGACGATTTAAAATCAACCTCAACGATCTGATCCCCTTTGTGGCTACCTTGTGCCAGCCCAAGACCTCGAAGCCTGAATTTGGCTCCTGAGAGCGTACCGGGCGGAATTTTCAAATCGATCTGCTTATTGGTTATTGTGGGTATCCTGATTTTTGCGCCATTGACTGCCTGGTCTGATGTAATAGGCACGCGGTAATGGATATCAAGGCCGTCACGCCAGAAAGATTTATCTTTGGTAACATTGACTTTAAGATAGAGATCGCCTGATGGCCCGCCGTAACTACCGGGATTTCCGAGGCCTCTGAGACGAATTGTTCTTCCAGATTCAGTGCCGATTGGAATTTTAACAGCCACGGTGCGCGGTTGACGAACACTTCCCGAACCGCTACAGGTGGGACAAAGCTCACCGATGATTTGGCCGCGTCCAAGGCAACGTGGGCAGGGACGGGAGACAGCAAAGTTGCCCTGCGTAAAACTGATATGGCCTCTCCCCTGGCAATCCGGGCAGGTCCGTATATTAGAGCCGGGCTTGGAGCCTTTGCCATGACAAGTTGGGCATTGCTCGGTGACATCCATGCGAACATTGGCTTTGCCGCCTCGCATGGCGGTTTGAAATGGAATTTCTATCTCGCTATAAAGATCCCCTCCCGATTGGGGTCCTCCAGAACGCGAGGATCGTCCTCCAAACTGCGTGCTGCCCCCTTGACCAAATATTGACGAAAACAGATCAGCAAAAGAGCCGAACCCGCTGGATTCTCCGAATATCGATGACAGATCGTCGGAATTATATTCCCGTTGATAAGCGGCTCCCGCGCCCGATCGCGGCCTTCCTCCTCCAAACCCCTCGAAACCGCCAAAACCACCGGCTCCATAACGGCGCATCTGGTCAAACTGCTCACGTTTCTGTTTATTGGAGAGAACCTCATTCGCCTCGGATATCTCCTTAAATTTATTCTCAGCAGCTTTATTGCCGGGGTTAGCGTCCGGATGGTATTTTTTAGCTAGGTTGCGATAAGCCTTTTTGATTTCAGCATCAGTTGCTATCTCGGGAACGCCGAGTATTTTGTAATAATCTTTCATAGAGCTATTAAGAAATTTCCCCCATATTATTCACCTTAGATATTATAGTTTATAACCCGCGCCTCGTCATGTCAAGATAATGAAAAGGGCGAACCCGTCGCGGAAATAAATCCCTTCAGGGCTCGCCCGAATTTGGCTTTAGCTGCGCAGTCAATCAGTTTTACTAACAGCCTTTCTGAATAATGCCTGCCCGCTACTACTTGACCACTTCATAATCAGCGTCAATTGGTCCATTGCCCTGCCCTTGAGGGCCATCGCTTTGACCACCCTGTTGGCCTCCACCGCTCTGACCGCTTCCACCTCCGGGGGATGCTCCGGCAGTTTGTTGCTGATACATCCGAGCCGATATCTCATGCCAGACTGCAGTAAGCGCCTCCGAGGCTGAACGGATATCATTTACGTCATCACGTTTCAAGGCGTCTTTCAACCGGTTCAAAGCCTCTTCGGCTTTAGTTTTGGAATCGGGATCGATCTTACCTTCGAACTCTTTTAGCTGCTTTTCGGTTTGATAGATTTCCTGATCGGCCTTGTTGCGAATCTCAACTTTTTCGCGATTGGAGTGATCCTCAGCCGCGTGTGCCTCAGCATCCTTGACCATCTTCTGAATCTCCTGCTCGGTTAAACCGGAAGAGGCAGTAATGCGAATGGTTTGCTCCTTGCCTGTCGCTTTATCGCGCGCCGATACATTGAGAATACCGTTGGCATCGATATCGAAAGTCACTTCAATTTGCGGGATACCGCGTGGAGCCGGCGGAAGGCCATCGAGGAAAAAGCGGCCGATTGTTTTGTTGTAGGCTGCCAGATCGCGCTCGCCCTGCAAGACATGAACCTCAACCGAGGTTTGGTCATCGGCTGCGGTGGAAAAAATCTCCGACTTCTTAGTCGGGATCGTGGTATTGCGTTCAATCAGTTTGGTAGAAACACCGCCTAAGGTTTCGATGCCCAGAGATAACGGAGTGACATCCAACAATAGAACGTCTTTGACATCTCCAGCCAAAACACCGCCCTGAATGGCTGCGCCAACTGCCACGACCTCGTCGGGGTTGACTCCCTTATGCGGTTCTTTGCCAAACAAAGATTTTACTACTTCCTGAACCTTAGGCATTCTGGTCATACCGCCAACCAGGATAACCTCATTGATTTCAGCGGCTGATAGATGCGCATCGACAATAGCTTTCTTGCACGGTTCTATCGTACGCTGAATAAGATCATCGACCAACTGCTCAAGTTTAGCGCGGGTGAGAGTTATATTCAGGTGTCTTGGTCCGTTTTGATCAGCGGTGATAAAGGGCAAATTGATATTGGTTTGAAGTGTCGAGGATAGTTCAATCTTAGCCTTCTCGGCAGCTTCTTTGAGACGCTGGAGCGCCATCGGATCGCGCGAAAGATCGAGGCTATCGCTTTTCTTGAATTCGTCAATCA